>DATKLQ010000429.1:0-10151 GCA_035542335.1 Ignavibacteriaceae bacterium
ATTAATTGTGCTCTTCTGAAAGGTTTGCAGATTTATGATGAAAGATTGTCCGTTGCTCATTTGGAGAAAATTGAACCTGATTTAAATGGTTTTTATAAGAAGCAGATAGGACAAATCTGTTTTGCGGTGCCGGCAAAAAATGAAATAAAATTTAAAGGGAGAAAGCTTGTAGGAAGTGCGCAAAGAAAAATGAAAAATTCCGTCCTGCAGCATGGTTCAATACTATGCGGCAATTTTCATAAAAATATAATAAGCTATTTAAAGATATCCGGCGGCAGGATTTTAGAAATACAGGAAGAAATAAAAAATAAGACAACTGATCTAAAAGAGATCTTAAACCGGGAAATAGATTATATTAAGCTTCAAGATTCTTTACTGAAAGGTTTTGAGTCTTATTTTAATTCCGGGATTAGCTTCATTACGGAAGATATTTTGATTATGAATGCCTAACTTTAGGCATAAAAATATATTCTTTGTTAAAATGAACACCGAACCGAAATTTAAAAGAATAACTACAAAAGCACTCTCCTTATTAAAGCAGAGAGGAATCAAGATCACTGCCCTTACGGCATATGATTTTATTACAGCAAAACTTCTCGACCAGACAGGCATTGAAATAATACTTGTAGGAGATTCACTCAGCAATGTTTTCCAGGGAAACGACACAACATTGCCCGTAACTATGGATGAAATGATCTATCATACCAAAGCCGTAATCAAGGGAGTCAACCGTGCAATGGTTGTCGTCGATATGCCTTTCATGTCTTACCAGTTAAGTGTTGACGAAGGCTTCAGGAATGCCGGGAGAATAATGAAGGAAACTTCCGCCAGCGGAGTTAAACTTGAAGGAGGTGAAAGAGTTGCCGAAACAATTAGGAAAGTGACCCAGGCCGGAATTCCCGTTATGGGCCATTTGGGCCTGACTCCCCAGAGCATTCACCAGTTCGGAAGCTACAGGGAAAGAGGCAGGACTAAGGAAGAAGCGGACGAGCTCCTTAAAGATGCTAAAATAATTGAGGAAGCCGGCGTATTTTCAATTGTGCTTGAAAAAATTCCCGCTGCACTTGCCCAACAAATTACCAAGTCTATATCTATCCCCACAATCGGTATCGGGGCAGGTATCTATTGCGATGGTCAGATCCTGGTTACTCCTGATTTGCTCGGACTTAATATGGATTTTAATCCGAGGTTTGTAAGACGCTATGCACAACTAGCCGAGGGAATAACAAATGCGGTGAAAAATTATATCGATGATGTGCGCCAGGCAAAATTTCCCGCTGCAGAAGAAAGCTACTAATTGGTGCGGCTATCGAAGTTCACCGGCAAGATACGTCTCACTCAAATAACAAATTTATTAAGTTGATTTTTTTCCTCTTTGTTTTAACATTTCGAAATGATTTATAAATCACTATTACTCCTCTTAGTTTTTTATCTTATTTCTCAGTGCAGCTATTCACAGGCTGCTTCCGAAGAACTCCTTGAAGATGCCAGCATATCAGGAATCCAGGAAGAAGAAAATTATGTTTGGGTATCGACCCAGGGACATGGTATTTACCGCTTTTCCAAAAAAGACGGCAAGTGGTTTAATTTCTCTACCAATAATGAAAATCTCGATAATGATCTTTTTTACAATATTGCCGTCAGCAAGGATTATGTCTGGGCCGGCGCAACCGACGGGTTGTATACTTACGATAAAAAAAGAAATAAATGGCATAAGAGGAAATTTGCTCAGGGAGGCGAATTCGGCAACTGGATCCGGGCATTGGAATATGATCCTAAAGATAATGTGCTGTGGATTGGAAGATTTAGGAATTTGACGCGCCTTGATGTTTCAAGGCAGCGTTTTGCCGATTTTGATCTTACTAAGGGAAATGATCCCAAGACGAATAATTTTAAAGCTATTAAAATTGACGGCGATAGCCTCGTATGGTTCGGTACGGAGGGAGGAATCCATATCTTTAATAAAAACTCTGAAGAAGAAGATCCCTGGACTTTTATAAGCAATAAAAAAGGATTTAACCAGGAAGGTGATGCCGTGTCTATTTCGGATTTTCTTTTCGAGAGAGACAATGTCTGGATCGGTACCGATGAATTCATCACCGCCCAGATGCCTGGCTTTAATGTCGGCGGGGTTTACAGGTTTAACAGGAAGTTGAAGTGGGACAGAATATCCAAGCAGAGCGGGCTTCCTGCCAACGGAATTTTCTGCTTTGAGAGAACCGGAAATAAAATCTGGACCTCAATATATTCATTCGATAAAAAGGTTAAGAAAGAGTACGGTAAAGGGTTGGTTTTAATAGATCGGATCAGCGGAGAAATTCTTCCCGTAGATTTAAATAATACGGAAATTAATTCATCCGCTATTTTCTGTATGCACTTCGACGGCAGCAGCATGTGGATTGGAACGGATAACGGGCTGTATAGAATTTTAATTGCCAACCAGCTGGCAGAATGGCCCGTAAAGCAGGAAGAAGAACCCACGCCGGGACCGAAACAAAGATTGAGAACTAGAAAATAAGCTAAAACACTTCAACACCTGAATCGGCCACAGTAAAAATCTCATCCATGCGAACATTAATTCATTCAATCATTCATCCATTGTATTGAGGTTCTTATTCAAGCCTTCATCCTCAATCCTTTTTCTTCATGAATAAAAAGCCAGCTGCAGATTTTTCCTATGTTTATATCCTCAAAGTTATTCCAGAAATCTTTTGTCCTTACATGCATCGAACTTGAATCGCCTATAATATTTTCAGCTTCCTCAATTAAATCCGAAATTCTTTTCTGCCATTTCAGCATGTTTGCGGGTCTCAAGTCAAGCCACCCTTCCGATGACCACTTCTCAATATTTTCGGGAGTGATATCTAGTTCATTTTCCCCTCTGAATGCAGGAATCTTAATCATGCTGCTGCGGAGCAGTTTATCTCCTTCAGGCAGCAGGATCGGAATTCCAATAGAAAGAATTTCATTCCGCAGGCCGGAATTCTTTATAATAATTTCGAAAGCTCTCCCGGACAATTCTTCAGGAGTTAATTTTAGAATATCCTTCATATTTCTGCAGAAGAGAGAAATAATATGAATCTCAAAAAGAAGCTTGGATAATCTGGGAGGACCGAGAAGCTCAAAAGCTACGGAATTAATATTATGCATCCTCTCCAGCTGGGATAGTTTTTGCACGGCCATATGCTGCATATATCCGGCACGGTAGGTAGGTTCCATTGTAGCATGATCGAGGGCGTTGATTATATCGTGGCCTGTATTTCCTCCGCGTATTTCGTAAATAACCACATCGGCAATTTCCTCCGGTGTTACAAACTCCATCTGCTTTTGAGCGGTTATTGTCTCAAATTCTCCTTTCGAAAAAATGCCGTTCTCCCCTGTATCAATAAACACCGATTTTAATGTTTCACCTGATGTTCTGTACTGCTTATCATCGCAGATAGTAAACCTCCCGCTTAAAGGAATAGCTTGGGATACTGAAATATCGCTTAGTACAATCGGCTTTCCTTTCCGTTTTATCTCCCCGAATTCAATCCTCTTCCATGCGATTGCTGCAGTCGGTTTAATTTCTTTTGTAATGGGCCCTTCCGGGGTTCGCCCCATAAGGAACAGAAGCATAGTATGTGCCCCTGCAATTGCAGATTTGCTCAGCAGAACTCTTGAAGGCTTTTCCTCGCTGTGAGTATAAGGAATGTTAAGCCCCATTCCGCCTGTGCCGCTTGTACCTATTTTAACATAGATCCTGGTTCCGCATTTGCTCATGGAGTTATAAAGCAGCTGAATATGCCTTATGAGCTGGGGAACATACATTGTGCAGATTAATTGTTCTATATCATTTACCAGCTCATTGTAGGCCGATTTATTTTTTATCGAATTTAAAACCGTTCTGCATGATGAATAAATGTCTTGGTAGGCAATTGCAGTAGCAGTATTTATACAATCAATAATTATATTCGGCTTGAATTCATTAAGTAAACAAAAAATTGCGGAATTTTCCAGAATCTCGCCTGAGAGCTCTTCGACCATGTCATTCATTAATATTTTTCTTCTTGCCGGGTCTGATATAATCTCAGCTCTGTTGATGTTTCTAAACTTATCACGGACAAAAATATCCCCTCCCCAGGCGGCAAAGAACCCTTTCTCTTTATCTTTAAATTCCTTTTGAAGCATCTCAACTGCATTTTCGGCTTCGGAAAGGCGCAGGGAGGTAATGATAATTTTCTTTGGATTTTCATGAACAAGTTTCCTCGCCACTGCACTGCCCACTAATCCGAATCCGCCGAGCACAAGTATGGTTTTTCCCTGAATGTCCATAGATAATCCCCGATAAAAAATTTAAGTTATTTGATTATGAGTAAATTAAGCTAAAGTTTCTCTTGAGGCAACTTCTCCTTTCCTCATGCCTGAGCTGTTGAAGCTTATAAAATCCATGAAAAATTTTTATGCTCACGGAATATTATGCATGGTCTTTTTTAAATCCTTCCTATTTAATACATATTAGATTGTGTTCAATACTACAATTTAAAATTGAAAGATTATTTTTAGGATTATATTCCTCTGCTTGATATTTAATACATAAATTTTTGTCCCACTGGCATACAACTTGGATTTCCTTTCAGGTAGTTAATTCCAAAATAAATTTTAAAATGATTCCGGAAGATAAAGCAGATTTTGACTATATAAGAAGACGATGAATTCATGATAGGAACCGATATTAATTTTTAGATGACCTGTGTGGAAAACTATCTCCCGGGATCTGAGTTTATAAAATAAAAAAAATTGTCCCTTATAATAAAATCCCTCCTAAGAAAAATGGCGATTGAGATTTTTAGTCTCAACGCCATTTCTTCTCTCTATATAAATATTATTTGCTCTGTTATTATTTAATAAAGGCTAAAAAGATGAAAGATCAATTTTATGAAAAGAAAGATTACATTTTTATGTTTGTTTTTTTTAAGTTCAGCATCTCCTCAAATATCCTTGACAGGTACGGGAACATACTTTGAGAATTTTGACTCATTGGCAGACAGCGGTAATTCTTTAGTGCTCCCTGCGGGATGGTTCTTTAATGAAACCGGAAACAATTCCGATTCGCCGCTGGATCAGGTTCCGATAATACAGGCACCGGAATATGGATGGATGTCGATTCACTTGATTTTAAAAGCCGGAATTTACTTTTGCTCGGCGGGGCATTGGATGGGAATCTCGCGGCAAACAAAGCCGAAATGACATATACAATTACAGGGTTAAATATTGCAGACGGCCAAACATTCTGGACTCGGTGGATCGATTTTAATCTGACCGGCGTTCTTAATTATGATAACGGCCTTTCAATAGATGATTTTTCTGTCGATCAAACTGCTCTCCCGGTTGAACTTACTTCTTTTACAGGATCTTTAGTAAAAAAATTTAGTCCTTTTAAAATGGCAGACATCGACGGAGGTCGGTAATTTCGGTTTTGAAATTGAAAGGAGTAATGCCGGGAGCGATTCCAACGCTGGTTCTCCTGATTTTAAAAGAATAACTTTTGTTAAAGGAAGCGGGAATAGCAATTCCCTAAAAAATTATTCGTATGAGGATAATACTATTTTTGGATTTGGAAAGTATTTGTACCGCTTAAAACAAATAGACAACGACGGTAATTTTTCTTATTCAAATATAATAGAAGTAAGATTTTCACCGCCTCATAAATTCAGCTTAAAGCAGAATTATCCAAATCCGTTTAATCCTACGACAAAAATTCCATATTCCATACCGGCTGCAGAAAATTCAGTGAACGAAGCTTATCCGGTAACATTAAAAATTTATAATGCGCTAGGAAATGAAGTTAAAACCCTGGTTAATGAGGATAAGCTTCCCGGAGAATATATAACAGAATTTAACGGATCAAATTTTCCTAGCGGCGTTTATTACTACAAACTTCAGATGGGGACCAGGAGCGAAGTAAGAAAGATGCTTTTGCTCAAATAGTTTTTAGTCTTTTTAGGTCTTTTATTTTTAATTTTTACATTGCGGATTGAGCCGGGTAATATTATGGTAATTTCAGAAATTGATTAACAGAACCGCTATTGTTAAATTGAACCTCACGATTTATTCAAATTTTTTTATTCTCTAAACAAACAGGGTTTAATGAAGCTGGTTGATCTTATTTCCAAACAAAATGTAATCGCGGATTTACAAGGGAGCACGAAGGAAGATGTAATAAATGAGCTGGTAGATCTTTTTAAAAATGATCCGAGAGTAAAGGATATAGAAAAAGTAAGGGAGTGCGTGCTGGAGAGAGAAAAAATAATGTCTACAGGTGTAGGGAAAGGTTTTGCAATTCCCCATGGAAAAACCGGCGCAGTCACCGAAATCTTAGCAGCATTCGGAAAATCCAATAATCCTGTCGAATATGAAGCACTTGATAACCAGCCGGTAAACTTGATATTTCTTTTAGTCGGCAAAGACAATCTTGTAAGCACTCATATAAAACTCTTGAGCAGGATTTCAAGAATGATGAATAAGGATGAATTCCGGAAAAATTTAATAAATGCCGGTTCAAAAGAAGAGATTATTGAAATTTTTAGAAAAGAAGAAGCAAACTACTTCGATGTATAAAAATTTAAAAATTAAAAGATTAAAAAATTTAAAGATTAGCTATGAATTGTCAAATCCCGCTAAGCCGACGCTTCGCGATAATCTTTCTAATCTTTTAATCTTTAAATTTTTCAATAGCTTTCCTAATGATTAAAGCTGTAACAGGCACAAAAGATATTCTTCCCTTTGAAATTCCGAAATGGAGACACCTGGAAAAAATAATAAGCTCGGTTTTTTCCAGGTTTAATTACAAAGAGATCCGAACGCCTGTTTTTGAAGAAACAGTTTTGTTTTCCCGCGGAATTGGGGAAGAAACCGATATAGTCGGTAAAGAAATGTACACCTTTCTTGATAAAGGGAAAACCAGCTTAACGCTTAAACCTGAAATGACAGCTTCCGTAGTGCGTTCATTTATAGAACATTCATTGGATTCCAAACAGCCTTTGGCAAAGCTTTTTTATATTTCTCCTATGTACCGCCAGGAAAAGCCGCAGGCAGGCAGGCTGCGCGAATTCCATCAGTTCGGAGCGGAAGCATTGGGAAGCAATTCGCCTTTGCTGGACGCGGAAATGATACAAATGTCTCTTGATATACTTAAGGAAGCAGGCCTAAAAGATTTGACTCTAAAAATAAATTCTTTGGGAACCCCAGATTCTAGGGAAAAGTACAAAAAAATTCTCTATAAGTTTCTTGAGGATAAGAAGAATAAACTATCCGAAGAAAGCCGGAAAAGAGTGGAAAAAAATATTCTGCGGATTTTTGACAGCAAAGAGGAATCCGATCAGGAAATTCTTAAAAATGCTCCCTTCCTGGTTGAACATATCGATGAAGAAAGCAAAAGAGATTTTGTGGAAGTGAAAAAGCTTCTGGATCTGCTCGGAATAAAGTTCGAAATTGATCCGAAGCTTGTAAGAGGACTAGACTATTATACAAAAACTACTTTCGAAATTACGAGCGGAAAAGTTGGCTCGCAGAACGCATTATGCGGAGGAGGACGGTACGATCTCCTTGCCGAACAGCTGGGCGGAAAACCCACTCCGGGAGTGGGATTTGCAGCCGGCATGGAAAGAATCCTTCTTGCGTGCGAAGCTGAAAATTCTCTACTGCCTCAGGATGAAAAAATTGATATCTATTTAATAAAGCTTGATAAAGAACTTGACTATAAGATATTTGAAATTGCCTCTTTCCTCAGGAAAAAAAATTTCACCGCCGATTTTGACTATGGCGGCAGGAGTGTGAAAGCACAGATGCGAGAAGCTAACCGTCTTAATGCAAAGCACGTCTTGATTGTCGGCGGAGATGAATATAAATCAGGTTCGTACATTTTAAAAGATATGAAATCCGGCGAACAGCAGCCTGTTCCGTTTGATAAATTGGATTCGATAATAAGTTAAAAGTAAAGGAAAAAGTCAAAAGTCGAAATAATTTTTAAAAAGTTTATTTTATTTTTTACTTTTTACTTTTGAATTTTGACTTTTAAGGAGAAAGATGCATCCGGAGTTATTCAAAATAGGTCCCTTCACTGTTTACAGCTTCGGCTTAATGCTGGGGATTGCTTTTATCGTTGCCAGTTTTATTTTAACAAAAGAATTTGAAAGAAGAAAATTAAGCTCAAATTTTGCCACTGAAATTACTCTCTTCGCAATAATCTTCGGGATAATCGGAAGCAAACTTTTTTCAATTTTTGAAAACTGGGATGAATTTATAAATGATCCTGCCGGCGTGGCTTTTAATCCGGGCGGATTAACTTTTTACGGCGGATTAATTTTGTCTATTATCGCAATCTGGATTTATGTTAAAAGGAAAAAGATTCCATTCCTTGTTGTTGCGGATTTAACTGCGCCTTCTCTTGCATTGGCTTACGGAATAGGGAGAATAGGATGTCATTTGGCCGGCGACGGTGATTACGGGATTCCTACAAGCCTTCCATGGGGAACGGATTACTCAAACGGCACCGTCCCTCCTTCCAGCATGTTCAGAGGTACTGAAATTGCAAAACATTATCCAGGCGGTTTTGTACCGGATAATACGCCTCTTCATCCGACACCGGTATATGAGTTTCTCATAATGCTCATAATATTTTTTATTTTGTGGAAATTAAGAAAGAAAAACTGGCCCGACGGAAAATTATTTACGGTTTATCTAGTACTTGCCGGTATAGAACGGCTGTCGATTGAATTTATAAGGCTGAATCCGAGAATATTATTCGGCTTAACAGAGGCCCAGCTCATCTCCATCCTGATGATTATTATCGGTACTGCAGGAATCATTTACTATAATAAGAAGAAGGAATTTACGAAATTTGTTCCCCTGCCTGAACAGTCGGAAAACAAGGCAAAAGTAAAAAGGCAAAAGTAAAAATTCGAAAACGGAAAGACGGAACTAAGACGTGAAGACTTAAAAACTTGCAAACTAAAAAAAGCATGGACGTTAAACCCAAACTGAAAAACAAACCCAATCTAAGAACCGATAGATTGATCTCTAAACTCAAAAAAAAGACTTTTAAATTAACTCTCTCGAATCAAGCTAAAATTGCTCTTTTAGTGGAATTCCTTATCCCGTATTCCGGGCATGGTATCCGGTTTCCTGTATCTGGTATCCGGTATTCAGTATCCGGTATCCAGCATCCGGTATCCGATACTGGATATCCATCATCCATCATCCATCATCCAACATCCATCATCCGGCATCCCAAATCCGGCATCCGGAATCCGGAATGAACTTAATAATCGGCCGCAAGCCTGTATTGGAGGCAATCAATTCCGGCGAAGAACTTGAACAGGTATTTCTGCTGCACGGGCAGAGAGGCGGAATAATTGATGCAATCCGTATCGCATCAAAAAAAAGAGGAATCAAGTGCAGCGAAGTTAAGCCCGAGAGATTTAAATCAATTACGCAAAATCCGAATGCACAGGGAGTTGCAGCACTAAAGTTATCTCAAAAATATTTTTCTTTGCAGGAAATTATAGACTCATCCAAGAAATCCATTCATCCTTTAATCCTTGTCTTAGATTCGATTCAGGACCCTCACAATCTCGGGGCGATTCTTAGAACTGCGGAATGTGCTGGTGTCGAAGGAATTGTACTTACAAAACATAATAGTGCTCCGGTAAATGAAACAGTTATTAAAACCTCTGCCGGAGCAGCCGAAATTATGAAAATTGTCCCTGTCAATAACCTATCTCAGGCATTAAAAGAATTGAAAGAAAACGGTTTCTGGATAGCAGGTACATCGCTCGAAAACTCCAAAAATTATTTGGAGCCTGATTATAAAATTCCCCTTGCTTTGGTTCTGGGAAATGAAGAGAAGGGGATTAGAAGATTAACTGCAGAGAGCTGTGATTTTCTTATAAAAATTCCCTTAAAGGGGAAGATTCAATCTTTAAATGTTTCGGTAGCTGCCGGGGTTTTATTGTTTGAAATTCTGCGGAAAAGAAGCCAAGCCAACTAGCCCAATTTCACTAATTATTTCTTATCCTAAAAATTAGCGTAATTCGTGGCTTTTCTTGTCAGAATAGATGGTCATTGTTATTTAAAAATCAAAGTGCTATAATTACCTGAAGAAAAATTTT
>DATKLQ010000430.1:0-2965 GCA_035542335.1 Ignavibacteriaceae bacterium
TGCAGTGCATTGAGTGCTGCAGTCAGAACAGATGAAGAAATAATTAATATGCCTAATGAAAAGTATAATGATGAATTCGCCCCAATTATGGGAGGAGAAAAAAAAGGGAAAGACAGAATATCGGGATTTTATAATAAGAACAGCATCCTCTATCTTGTAAAGAATATCCCGGAAAATCAGAAAAATTCGGTAAGATTTTATATTGACTGCGGAGACGGAGATTTTCTTTACAGTGGAAATTCTGCTTTGCATATCTTGATGACCGATTTAAATATTCCGCATGAATTCAGAGTTAGAGACGGAATACACGAATGGGAGTACTGGCGGACAGGATTAACCGACGCATTAAGCTTTATCAGTAAAAGCTTTCACAGATAAAAAGCGAGACTCACTTTAAAAGTGAGTTTCACATCTTTATAAATTAAATTAATTAATTTTTAACTATGAAAAACAGGGCCTCATTGATTACTCTTTTGTACTTATTCTCTATCCAAATGTTTCCTCAAACTTACAACGGTAAAGCTAATCCGGATGCCGTTATTATTTCAGGGAATGCACGATTCACAGTCCTTACTTCCGGTATAATCAGAATGGAGTGGAGTGAAGACGGAGTTTTTGAAGACCTTGCTTCATTAACATTTGTAAACAGAAACCTTCCCGTGTCAAAGTTCCAAAAAAATGAGTCCGACGGTTTTCTATCAATTAAAACCGAATCAATGCTTTTGAAATACAAAATAAATTCCGGGAAATTTAACGGGAGCAACTTATCTATACAATTTGAAATAAACGGAAAGAAAAGGAATTGGACTCCCGGCATGGAAAATAAAGGTAACCTGCTCGGCACCACCAGAACACTTGACGGGGTAAATGGATCTGCTGATCTGGAACCCGGGCTGCTTTCACGTGAAGGCTGGACTTTCATTGACGATTCCGAAAGGCCGTTGTTTGATAATTCTGAGTGGCAGTGGGTCACGCCCCGTCCATCTAAAAATCTGCAGGACTGGTATTTCTTTGTTTATGGATCGGACTACAAAAAAATTTTAAAGGAATTTACGGAAATTGCCGGGAAGATTCCGCTTCCTCCTAAATTTGCTTTCGGCTACTGGTGGTCCCGTTACTGGAAATATACGGATGAAGAATTCAAGGAATTAATTGATGAATTTAAAATTCATGATGTTCCGCTGGATGTACTGGTTATCGATATGGATTGGCATTTGGTAAATAAGCCGGAATGGTATAAAGACGGCAAAAAAATAAAAGATCAGGCAGGCCAAAACGCAGGATGGACCGGATTTACCTGGAACAGATCGGTATTCCCCGATCCCAGAAAATTTTTGGCATATACGGATAAATTAAACCTAAAGACCTGCTTGAATCTTCATCCGGCCTCGGGAATTCAGCCGCATGAAAAGATCTACCCCGAATTTGCCAAAGCAATGGGAATTAATCCGGATTCAAAAAAATATATCCCCTTTGATATAACGAATAAAAAATATGCCGAGAATTACCTCAATCTTATTCTTCACCCGATGGAAAAAGAAGGGGTTGATTTCTGGTGGCTTGACTGGCAGCAGTGGAGCACTACATCAATCAAAGGGGTTAATCCTACATTCTATTTAAACTATGTTCACTTCAGTGATATGGAAAGGCAAAACGAAAAACGTCCTATTCTTTATCACCGCTGGGGAGGTTTGGGAAATCACCGTTATCAAATCGGTTTTTCCGGGGACGTAAGCATTACATGGAAATCATTGGACTTCCAGCCGTACTTCACCGCTACGGCTTCAAATGTCGGCTACGGGTACTGGAGCCACGATATCGGCGGACATATGGACGGGGATCAAAAGAAAGATCCTGAGCTCTATACAAGGTGGATCCAATGGGGAACATTCAGTCCTATTCTTAGGACACATGCAACAAAAGACCCGGAAATTGAAAGAAGAATTTGGGCTTATCCTTTAAAATATTTTTATATAATGCGCGATGCAATCAAACTCCGCTATTCAATAATCCCATATATCTATACATCCGCAAGAGAAGCTTACGATACTGGAATTTCAATTCTCCGGCCGATGTATTATGATTATGCGAAAAATGACACGGCTTATATAATGAAAAATCAATATATGTTTGGAGACGACATGATTATCTCTCCAATTACTCATCCGGTTGAAATGGAGAACGACAGCTTAAAGAAATTATACACGATGCAGAGAGTCTGGCTGCCTGAAGGAGATTGGATCGAGTGGAGTTCGGGATCATTAATTAAAGGGGGAAAGATAGTCGAACGGCCTTTTTGCCTGGAAGAGATCCCGGTTTATATAAAAGCCGGGGCAATTATCCCTATGCAGAAGGATTTTGCCCCCGAAGAAGGGATAAAAAATACTGCCGATGAAATCAAAGATTATCTTATTCTTAATATTTTCCCGGGGGATTCGGGTTATACAAAAATTTACGATGATGAAGGAAATAATCAAAACTATAAAAGAGATTCATTTACTTTTACCAGCGTAAAATTTATCAAAAGAAATAATTCAGTAAATTTAGAAATTGGCCCGGTTCAGGGAACCTATCCCGGAATGCCTCAAGAGAGATCTTATGAATTGAGATTTCCAATTTCATTTCCGCCTTCAGAAGTAACGGTAAACGGGAATCATTACAATTATGATGAAAATAATAACTCAGGAAGCTGGAATTACAATGGTTCGGAATTAACTGTATTAATTTTTATTCCAAAGATTAATATTAATGATAAAGCAGAAATTGAAATAAAATTCCCGGATGTAAGTGTAAACGAACTTTCCGGAAAAAAGAAATTATTCGGCAGCCTGGAAAAAGCTGCCGAATCAGTAAGCAATTTCGGATGGGCAGAAAAAAAATGGGATGAAAGCAAAGCTAATTCGGATTCGGTAATCTGGCTGGCACAAACCGGAAACAGAATCACTCTAAATCCTTCTTCAATATT
>DATKLQ010000431.1:0-15656 GCA_035542335.1 Ignavibacteriaceae bacterium
GATCTTTCATTGACGCTGCCACAACAAAAAGCTACCCCTCATATCAGGGAGGAGGTCTGGATTTTTTTGGAATTGATGACGGAACAAGAAAATTGCCGGGCAACCTGCCCCCGGATATTACCAAGCTTACAATATTACAAGCAGATTCTTTCTCAAGATCCGAGCCTTTCCCGAATATCTGGAAAGTTGAAAATAAAAAGGCGCCGATCAATCAGTCATTCGCATTATCATACGGCGATAAGTTTACCGTATTTAATAACGATTTCGGCATAATAAGCTCTCTATCTTATAAAAATAATTTTACAAAAAATGGAAGCAAGCAAGGGCTGCCGAGCATAGTTGATGTATCAGGTATAGAATCGGATCACTCGGTTTTATGGGGTGCATTATTAAAGCTCGGTTATAAATTATCCGATCTGAACAAGGTAAGCTTTCTAAATTCATACACGATCAACTCGAATGATGAAGTATTCCAGCTTAACGGCGTGGATTTATACAGAGGGAATGACGTAAGAAAGACCGGACTCCGGTTTGTTCAAAGATCGCTTTACAACGGTCAAATTTCAGGCGATAGTTATCTCCCGATTTTTAAAGGTATTCAGCTGGAGTGGAGGGGTTCGTATTCCAAAACAGTTAGGGAAGAACCTGATTATAGGAGATATTCTTATGAAAAGGGGATCGAAGAGCCTGATTCTGTACCTTACAGGATGTATATCCCAATCGGACCTAACCTCGATGCCGGCAGCAGATTTTTCTCTACATTAAAAGAAAATACCAGGAATTACGGTATCGATATTTCCATTCCGCTCGGCTTTTCCTCAATAAAAGCAGGCGGCTCTTATCAGAAGGCAGACAGAAGCTTCAACAGCAGACTCTTTAATATTATACATCCTGGTGCCACAACTTACAGAAATGCTTATTATGCAATTGATTCGATATTCGATAATAAATTCTTCGGAGGCAGATCCCTTCAATATTCTGAATACATAAGCGGGACGAACAGATATACTTCGGGGGATGAAATTGCCGCTTACTATGGAATGATTGATGTTCCTTTTTCTATCCTCGATCAGGAGTTCAGAATAATTACCGGTGCTAGGGTTGAAAATTCCCTACTGCGTTTAAGAAGCATGGATGCCACTTTTTTATATCCTATTATTGTCAACCGCTTAGACAATGATCTGCTCCCTTCAGTAAACCTTATATATAAGTTAAGTGAAGCCGCAAATTTAAGGCTTTCATACAGTAATACAATAAACCATCCGGAATTCAGGGAAGTCGCTCCGTTTAACTATTATGATTTTCAGACCCAGACAAATCTTATTGGAAATCCCAATTTAAGAACCGCCAAAATCAGGAATTATGATATCAGGTTTGAGGTTTATCCCGATATAGGTGAACTTTTGTCTTTCAGCATCTTCTATAAAAGAATACAGGATGCAATTGAAAAAGTTGTAATCGATGTATCCAGCGGAGAGGCAAGCTCCTTTACTAATGCACAGTTGGCAAAAAATTATGGTTATGAAATAGAGACACGTGCTTCACTAGGTTATTTGCTTAAAGATTTATCCGATTTTTCAATTAGCTTAAATTATTCATATATAAAATCGGAGATAGATAATGTTCTGGGCGGTAAGTCTATAGGCAAAAAGCGTCCGCTTCAGGGGCAGTCCCCGTATATAATTAATCTATCAGTCAATTATACTTCAAACAATTTAGGTACTTCTGCGACCTTGCTTTATAACCGTATCGGGAGACGTATTACCGAAGTAGCCAGTCAGGTATTAAACGATATCTATGAAGAACCGAATGATTTGATCGATTTTGTCGCTACACAAAGGCTTACGGAAAATGTCAATCTGAAGTTTACCGCTAAAAATATTCTGGCCAAAGACAATATCCAGACCATAGAAGGAAAAATTGTCAGATCAAGAGGTTCACATACTACATATTCAATAGGTGTTTCGTTTAGTCTTTAATTATTGAAAGGAGGTTTTATCGAAATAAAATTATATAAACATATAGAGTGTAAAAGGGGAAAGCATCAAGAAACTCATCATTATTGAAGAAATTAAAAATAGGAGTTAATAGTAAATGAAAAAAATATTTTTATATATGTTATCTCTCCTGGCTTTTACTGTGCCTGCATTGGCTCAGCTAACGCCGGTCGACAGTGTGATTTCAGGCCATATAACAGCAAACAGAACTTTAACTGCTTCCAAAAAATATTTATTGTCAGGATTTGTTTACGTAGACTCAACATTTAAGTTAACTATTCCCGCAGGTACAATACTTTTCGGTGAAAAAGATACAAAAGGTTCTTTGATTATTAAAAGAGGGGCAAAGCTTATTGCCATCGGAACACCCTCAAATCCTATTATTATGACTAGCCAGCAGCCAGCCGGTTTAAGAGCACCAGGCGATTGGGGAGGTCTTATCCTTTGCGGTGCTGCAAAAACTAATAGAGCTGGACAGAATACATTAATCGAAGGCGGCGTAGATGCAACTTACGGCGGTACGAATGATGCAGACAGCAGCGGTGTTCTGCGTTATATAAGAATCGAATTTCCGGGTTATGCTTTCCAGCCGAATAATGAAATCAATGGCTTAACGATGGGTGCAGTTGGCAGCAAAACAGTCATCGATCATATCCAGGTCAGCTTCTCCCTTGATGACAGCTACGAATGGTTCGGCGGATCTGTTACTGTGAAATATTTAGTTGCTTATAAAGGTCTGGATGATGATTTTGATACAGATTTCGGATTTCACGGAAAAGGACAGTTCTGTTTTTCAATTAGAGATCCATGGTTAGCAGATCAGAGCAATAGTGAATCATTTGAATCTGATAACAATAATGACGGCATTCCTTATGCCGGTTATCCCCGCACATCGCCCAAGTTCTCTAACTTTACTTGTGTGGGTCCTAAGCTGACTTCCAGTGATGTCAATGTATCTCCTCAGCACTTCTGGGCAGTTCATCAGAGAAGGGGCACACAGCAAAATATTTTTAATACAGTGTTCTTAGGCTACAGGTTAGGCGGAATCAAAGTAGACGATGCAATTACTGTAACAAATATCGATTCCTTCAAAATGAAGAACATTATAATGGCCGGAACTACTCCTGTTGCCGGAAGCAATCAGCCAAATCCTCCTTTTGATCCGGTTGCTTGGTTTAATACCGCGGGATTTAACAACTCATCCCTTGCAGAGCCTGCAAATGTTCTTTTAAGAAATCCTTATAATCCTGTAGCTCCTGATCTCACCCCAAATGCAGGTTCCCCCGTATTAGGTGCAGCAAGCTTTACAGATTTAGCAGGTGACCCGTTCTTCACACAAGTTACTTATGCCGGCGCATTCGCTAATAACAATGACAAGTGGGATGCAGGCTGGACAAATTATGATCCACAGTCAACAAATTATAATACAGGTTCTTCCTGGACATCAACAATAAAGGTTATCAACAGCCTTGATGAAAATGCATATGTAGTATTCGGAAGAGGCACCGGGGCAACGGATGGAGTAGATGCAAGCTTCGGCGAAGATGTAGTACCGCCGGCTGGTCCTAATACGATTGATGCAAGATGGGTATTACCTTCAGGCGTTACCGATCAGACCTTCCTTGACGTACGAAATACCGGTGCTGTAGCCGGAAACAGAATAAAATATAAGCTTCAGGTAAATGCAGGCGACGGAACAAGCATAAAGCTTAGCTGGGATCCGAATTACTTAACTGAAGGTAGATTTACTTTAATAGACAGCTTAGGCGGAGCTTTGTTTGCTAATACAAATATGAAAACTACCGCTAATGTTACATTCACAGCAGCGTCAAACACAAATTACACAGTTTATATTTATTTCGACACGAAATTCAGCTTATCAAACCTGAGTGTAGGAAACGGCTGGAATATGCTTTCCTTCCCGGGAATAAATGCTGCCGGCATGGCTCCGGCTCAGATCTGGAATCCCGGGCAGACTGGTACAGTATATTCATTTAACGGTGCTTATCAGCCTGCAGCTACCATTAATCCAGGAATTGGTTATTGGGTGAAAATTAGCGGCGCGAGGGTTTATACGACATGGAATACCAATGTAATTGATTTTGTCCCTAAAGTTCCCACCTCATCAATTGCAGGTTGGAATATAGTTGGTGTTTATGACTATTCAGCAGCTGTAAGCGGATTAACTACTGTTCCTGCAAATGTAAAATCCGGGTTAGTTTATGGATTTGTTCCCGGTTCAGGGTATCAGGTTGTTTCAAATATGGATCCGGGCAAAGCATATTGGATTAGAGTTACAGCAGCCGGACAAATCAGGTTAGCTCCTCAATATTCAGGGCTTGCAAAGACTTTCGCAGAAGAATTCAGCGTTGATAAAGCTTGGGGTAAAATTTCCGTGGTTGATGCAGATGGAAATCACTATGCACTTTATTCTGCAAACAGCGGAGCAAATCTAAGCCAATACGATCTTCCTCCGATGCCTCCTGCAGGAGTATTTGATGTAAGATTCGGCAGCCAAAGGTTTGCTGAGGACTTATCTGCTACCCAGATAATCAACTTCAGCGGAGCACGTTATCCGGTAAGAATCAGAGTTGAAGGTGTAAGCCTGAAGGTAACGGATATCTCAGGTAAATTAATTAACAAAGAGCTTGCTTCCGGCGAAGAACTCGTCATAAGCAATGAGAATATTTCTTCATTGAAAGTAAGCACAGGCGAAATTATACCGTCTGTATATCAATTATCCCAGAACTATCCGAATCCATTTAACCCTTCTACTACGATTAAAGTATCTATACCGGCTACAAGCGGTGTTAAATTAACAATTTACAATGCTCTCGGCCAGCAAGTAGCAGAATTGGTTAATCAGGTATTGGAAGCTGGAAATTATAATTTCAATTGGGATGCATCAAAGGTTTCTTCAGGCGTTTATTTCTACCAGCTCAAAGCCGGTGAATTCAGCGCAGTTAAAAAGATGATGTTCCTGAAATAATTTATTTAAAAAAGCAATCCCGCTCTCAGGGCAGCGGGATTGCATTTGTTCTTAAGTCGACAGGTTATCTATAAACAACTTTAAGTCGGTTAGACGATTACCTCTCTTAAAATATTTAGTTTATTGATTAACCTGTCTTCTATATCCGCAAATTTAGTTATTTAATATAAAAGTCACAATGCAAATTAATCAACTCAACAAAGGGAACAAAAAGCTATGCGAAAAATATTAATGACATATTGGATTCTAATACTAGCTGTGAGCATGTCCTTTGGACAGTCAATAAATATTCCGATTACATTAGATGACGGTGCAGGCAGCTCGCAGATCTTAAACTTCGGATTAGATTTATCTGCTACAGATACATTAGATAGCGGACTAGGCGAAGCGGACTTACCGCCGGCTCCTCCGGCCGGTACTTTTGATGCACGATTTGTATTGCCTGCTAATGGATTTAACGGCACATTCAGTTCCTGGAAAGATTATAGGCCGGCAACCGGTCCGAATTTTACCGGATCAAGGGAACATAGGCTGAAATATCAGCCCGGTACAGGAACTGTTATAAATATTAGCTATAACCTTCCTTCATATGTTTCGGTTATTTTACAGGACATACTTACCGGATCTATAATTAATCAAACTCTTACTGGAACCGGTTCATACCAGGTAACCAATCCGAGCGGGTTTACCGCTTTAAAATTCACTGCCAACTATACAAATGCACCGCTGGGTAATCCTGGTCCGACATTCGGTATTTCTCCAGCTGCTCCACTTACATTTACGCCCACTGCGATAGGCACCCCTAATACGCTTCCTGTAACTATAAGCAACTCGGGTACTACCAATGCGTTAAGCATTACAAACATTACTTCTTCAGACGGGCAATTTACTTTTTCGCCAAATACATTCCCGATTAACGTACCTGCCGGCGGAAATACAATTGTTAACGTTACATTTACTCCTACTGCATCGGGCAGCCAGACCGGATCTTTAACTTTCACGCACAATGCTTCAGGTTCTCCAACTTCATATGCCGTGCAAGGTATCGGAGCTAGCGCTGGGCCCATTTTCAGCCTTTCGACTGCATCTCTGAATTTTGGAAATACAAGCGTCGGTTCACCTGTAACGCGGCAAGTTACCGTTAGTAATGCCGGATTAACCAATCCTTTGAACATTTCAGCGGTAGTTGCAGCTCCCTTGCAATATTCCGTAGCACCTACAACCGCAAACATAGCTGCAGGCGGAAATCAAATCTTTACAGTTACATTTACTCCGACTGCCGGCGGAACAGTTCCCGGAACATTAATATTCACTCATAACGATCCCGGCTCACCCGATACGGTTTCCTTAACCGGAGCCGGCTTAGCTTCCTTCGGCTTGGTATTTGCCGAAGATACTCTCCGCAGAAAAGAAGATTCAACATATACCGATGTAATTCAATTAAAAGCTCTCAGCGCAACAGCTCAGGCAATTCAATTCAGGCTCCTTGTCAATAAAGCTGCAGGCGACTCTCCGACATTAACATTCCTGAACCTTCAGAAGGGAAGCGATGTAAGTGCAGCCAGCTGGTCATTGCAGTATGAGGTATTCAGAGGCCCGCTGCAGGCAAACGGCTCATCGGTCGATTCAATTTATGTTCTTCTCTATAACCTGAATCAAAATGCAGGATTAGCCTCAGGTGATTATAATAATTTATTGACCTTAACCTACAGAGTTGCAGATCTTCCGGCTTTGGTAGACTCACAGAAATCTTCCTTCAGAATTGCTCATGCCGAAGCCAGCACTTTCCAGGGCAATCCTATTAATATAACTCCTTCAAATCCCGGTGTTCAGCTTACAATCTGGGCACTAAACCGTGCCTCTTCAAGAGGTGATGTTAATGGCGACGGAAGCATCGATATCCTCGATCTTATCAATGTAGTAGATCATATTCTCGGACGCGACTCTTTAAGTTCCGCCGAATTTGTCAGAGCAGATATTGCTCCATGGACGCCAGGGGCAGCCAACCCGACTCCCGATGGATTAGTAAACGTCCAGGATCTCTCATTAATTCAGAATATTATACTAACGGGTCATTATCCGGACGGAACTGCGCTTAATAAAGCTCTTGCACTTGCTAAAGTTGGTTTATGGAAATCCAGTTCAGCAGATATTAAAGTACTTCTGAATATCGCGAAAGACGGAATTTCTGTGAGCTTTGATTCCAAAGTAGCTATCCGCGGTGCTCAATTGGAATTCGATAATGTCGGATATATTAATAACATGGTTATTGATACGAAACTGGGCGGCGGTTTTTATGCAAAGGTTAATACGATGCTGAGAGTTCTTTTATATGATCAAAAAGGAGAAGCTGTTGTAGAAGCAGGCAAAAATCATGTAGCCACTATGCCTTTCAGCATCTCTGATCCGAAAAGCATATCGCTTAAAAAAATTATTCTGGTAAATACAGAGAACCAGAAGGTACAGGAAATCGATGTTGAAATATCTTATGTAGATAACGTTATGCCAACCAGCTACTCTCTGTCTCAGAATTTTCCCAACCCGTTCAACCCAACTACCAATATCAAATTCTCAGTTCCTGAAACAAACCAGGTGAAGATTACTATATTCAATTCAATTGGACAGGAAGTGCGCACATTATTCTTAGGACAAGTTGATCAGGGAGCATACGAAATACAGTGGGACGGAAAGGACAATTCGGGAAGGTTAACCTCCAGCGGAATGTATATATACAAGATGACTGCGGGTACTTTCTCCCAGTCAAGGAAAATGATGTTCTTGAAATAAGAGCTAATTCACTTCAGCCTCATCAATCTGGTGAGGCTGAAATTTTTATTAAAAAAACCAGAGACTATTATGAAAAATGCATTATTACTATTTGTTTTTTTGCTTTTGAACTGTTCCTTATCCTTTTCACAAGCAACTGTTCAGGATACTATTGCTATAAATGACGGATCAGTTAGTAAAACCCTGACTTTTGGAATAGATCCGGCAGCTTCCGATACCTTGGATGAAAGCTTAGGAGAGGCAGATTTACCGCCGGCTCCTCCTGCAGGCACCTTCGATGTACGTTTTCTTTTACCCGCGGGAAATTTCGACGGTTCCTTAAGCTCCTGGAAAGATTATAGGAATGCATCCTTTCCATTCAGCGGCACTAAGGAATTTCGGATTAAATACCAGGTAGGGAGCGGTACGGTTATTAATCTTGCCTGGAATTTTCCGCCTAAGGTAACAGGTGTTTTAAATGATATTATAACCGGTTCTCTGATTAACGTTTCAATGAACGGATCCGGAAATTATCAGGTTACTAATCCCGGGGCATTTTCTCAATTAAAAATGACAATAACTTATGATGCGGTAACACCTGTTGAGCTTACTGCATTCAGCGCCTATATAAACGCCGCTGGAGTAAATTTAAAATGGACTACCGCCTCGGAAACAAATAATCTCGGTTTTGATATTCAAAGGCAGAAAACATCCGGCAATAATGTAAAATCCGGCTGGGAAAAAATAGGTTTTGTTAACGGAAGCGGAAATTCCGCCGGCCTTATTAATTATTCTTTCATCGATGATAATGCAGCTGCAGGCAGATATTCTTACAGACTAAAGCAGATTGATCTCGACGGCGGTTATAAATATTCGGAAGCAATAAACGTTTCAATAAATATTCCTAGCAGATTTTCTTTAATCCAAAATTACCCCAACCCTTTCAATCCATCAACTACAATCAGCTTTTCAATACCTGAACAGACTAAAGTACAGTTAAACATTTATAATGTGCTTGGACAAAAAATCAGTCAATTAGTAAATGAAGTATTAGATGCCGGCATATATAATGTCAAATGGAATGCAGGCGATCGGTCTTCCGGGATATATTTCTATGAACTAAAGACAGGCAGTTTTTCTTCAATTAAAAAAATGATCTTGACCAAGTAGTTATTTGAAGGAGCAAAATGAAAAATCCCGCAATTAGTGTTATTATTATTTTCCTTTGTACGAATTTTTTATTGCCTCAGGCAGAGTTAATAAGGCAGCCCCAGGTATCTTTTCCCTTGTATGTTGTTGGAGATTCTCCTGAAGATGGTTCAGCTTTGCTCTTCGTAGGATTAGATCCGGCGGCAACCGATACACTTGATTCGTCTTTGGGAGAAGCAGGCCTGCCTCCCTTTCCTCCGGCAGGTACAGCATTCGATGCCAGGTTTATTTTACCAATTGATAATTTTAACGAACAATATTATAGTTCATTAGGGGATTTCAGACATGCTGATTTTCCTTATACCGGGGAAGCATTATATCGGTTAGCATATCAAACTGGCTCTTCATCAAGTAAAATTATCATTAAATGGGATTGGCCGAATACTATTACCGGCAGGCTTCAGGATATTATCACAGGTTCTCTTATTGATTATCATATGGCCGGCAAGGACAGTTTCGTAATTGATAATCCGGCCGGTTTCCCGCGATTGAATTTAACCGTTTCTTATAATAATGTCGCAGCACCTGAGTTAAAAGCAGATTTATTCTTCTTCGAACAGGCCAGTGCTATTTCCTTCGGACTCGATCCGTCTGCTTCCGGAGATATTGACATAGGTCTTGGGGAAGAAAACGCAGCTTTCTATCGACCTATTCCTGACACCCCGTCTTATGATTTTCGATTTCTTCTGCCGAACGATAATTTTTCCGGAACTATTAGTTCATTCAGAGATTTTCGAAATGGGACAGCTTCATTCGTGGGTCAGGTGGAATATAGGTTAAGGTTTCAAAGTAATACCGATTCATTGGTGCTTTTATATAACCTTCCTTCCAATATTAATATTAATCTGCAGGATTTATCCGGCGGCAGTGCGATTAATATTTTCCTTTCCGGGTATGGTGCACAAACAATTTATGATCCCAGCACAATTCAGCAGCTAAAGATGTTTGTTAATTACGGACCAAGCGGTGTTAAAAAGGAATCGGGTATAGTTCCTAAGAATATGGAATTAAGCCAGAACTACCCCAACCCATTTAATCCTTCAACAAAAATAAAATTTTCCGTAAAAAATCTTTCATTAGTAAAGCTTCAGGTGTTTGATATTCTTGGTAAAGAGGCTGCACTGCTGGTAAATGAGCAATTGACGGCAGGCAATTATTCGATCGATTTTAATGCATCAGGGCTTCCTTCAGGAACCTATATATATCAAATGACTGTCGATGGATTTAGAATTTCGAAGAAGATGGTTTTAATTAAATAAGCTTCTTCTTAATTGCATTTTTTATGCTGAAAAAGAAGAATGTAAATATATTTTAAAATCAATCACCTGCATTTGCAGGCGGGGAGGGCAAATTGAAACTCTTATTTACATCGGTTATCAGCTTAATAGCTGTAATTCTGTTTTCTATTATGACCAATGCTCAAAGTGTCGTATTCTCTTATAATTTCGATAATTTAATGAATGATCAAAGATTAGTTTGTCAAGATTCAGCAAACTGGAGGCTTTGGAGCCTTCCTCCGTGCGATACAATTGAGGGTCCGGTTGTCTCTTCAAATTATGCGTACAGCGGGACTAAATCGGTATTAATAGTCCATAATAATGATTTGGTAAAAACCTTCGGGCCTTATACAACAGGCAAATGGGAAACTTCATGGCAAATGTATATTCCAGTGGGGAAATCAGGTTATTTTAATACACTTCATAACTTTGCAGGAAATAGTTCTATCTGGGCTATGCAGGTATTTTTTAATGCCAATGCAGCAGGAACCATTGATGCAGCCGGAGCGAGTGCAGCATCATTTACATATACTCAGGGAAGCTGGATTTCTGTTAAGGTAATTATCGATCTGGATGCCGATCAAGGTCAGTTTTGGCTGGAAGGACAGAAGATTTATCAATGGCAATGGAGTCTCGGATGGAACGGAGGAGGCGGCTCGCTCGCAGTTAATGCAAATGATTTTTATGGTTATGCATCAACAGATTCTATGTATGTTGATAATTATACTATTAAGAATCTTCTTAATTTTTCAATTCTTTATCCTGCTGTTAACGGCTGGAATTTGGTCTCATTCCCGGGGATTCATCCGAACAGCATGCTTGCAGATACGTTATTCAGATTCAGACAATTATCAACTCCCGTTTATTCATTTGATAGTACCGGATATCACTCCGAAGATACACTTAAAAATGGAAAAGGTTATTGGTTAAAACATTCCGGCCCTCGTACTTATAATTGGAACGGTACGGTACAGAATGGAATATTATATCCCTATCTCCATTATACAAATGTAGATTCATTCAATGTCAGTTCAGGATGGAATCTTATTGGTGCATATGAATTTGAATGCCCTGTAAGTGGAATAGTAACGAATCCGACGGGTTTAATAAGCGGTTCTTTTTATTCCTACCAGCCTGGGGCCGGGTATGCCGTTGAATACTCGCTTAAGCCGGGCAGGGGATATTGGGTATATCTATCCGGAGCCGGTAAAATGATATATCCGGACCGGCCAAGTTACCCAAAGAATTCAAATTCAGAAATAATAAGTAAGAATTGGGCTAGGATAATAATTAAAGATGCCGCTGGGAAGCAATATACCTTGTACTCATCAAATGGAGAAGGCCAATCTGACAAATATCTCATGCCTCCAAAGCCTCCTGACGATGCTTTTGATGTGAGGTTCACTACAGACAAGTTTGTAGAAGATTTAACCGGTGAAAAAACTATAGAAATAACCGGAGCAGAATATCCGGTAGTTCTAAGGGTTGAAGGAATGAATATAAAAATAAAGGATATGTCTTCAGGAAGGGTACTAAGTGAATTAGATGATGGGAACGAGTTTGTTATATACGAAAGTGCGGCAAATAGACTGGCGGTATCATCAGGCGAATTATGGCCGGCTGAATATAAACTTTTACAGAATTATCCTAATCCGTTTAATCCCTCAACAAAGATAAAATATTCAATACCGGATAATGAATTTGTAACCCTGAAAATTTATGATATGCTCGGAGAAGAAAAAGCGGTGCTGGTTAATAGTTTACAGACTACAGGATATCATGAGGTAGTGTTTAATTCAGCTTTAATGGCAAGCGGAATTTATTTTTATAAAATGACCGCCGGTAGTTTCAGTTCCTCTAAGAAGATGATGATCTTGAAGTAGTAATCATTTCTCAACAGGGAAGTGAAGCCCGGTTAGAGGAAGCAATAAGATAAAACTGCAGTTGGCTGATGTGAAATGCGTTAGCTGACTGCAGTTAATAATACGGGTAATCAAACATTATTTATTAAACAATCATTTTTTAGAAACGATAGAGCAGCTTACTTAATAAAATTGGAGTATCCTTGATTTTATGATATTAAGCCTACCAGGAATTTGAGACGATTTATGATATTAACACCGAAAGCTATTTCTATCTTCTTAGTGGTTTTTGTTTTTTCTTTGTATAATTATGGGGCATCGAATGATTATCTGATGACTATAGAAAATATGAACCGCATCAGTACTACTCAGTATGAATTTGAGGTATGGTTAAAAGGAAACGGCAGCTATTTATTGGTTACATCATACCAATGCTCATTCAAAATCAGCCCGGTAAATTTCAATACCAACAATTTAAGCTTCTCATATATACCTAATTCAAGCCAATTATCATCTTTACCACCTGCTTATGCAATAAAAGTGAATAAGTCCGGGAATGAAATAAATTTGACTTTCGCATCCGCACCGGGCCTGGAAGCTGTTTCCCCAAGCGCTAAAAGAATCGGCAGATTTAGAATCACAAATCCTTACGAGTTCGGGAATGAACCATTAACTATTCAATGGAACTTTGAAAAGGTGATGAAAACAATTTTAACAGGGATTGGATTTAAAAACATTACACAGCCCTCCCAACATCAATACGTCGGATCAGGATTGGTTATACAATATAAATCCGGCTGGAACTCACTCTCGATTCCTTTGGAGATGAATAATACGAGCTTCAAAATGCTGTTTCCTTCAGCTGCCTCTTATGCCTATACATATATAAATAACCGTATTACTCAAGCCGATAATTTAAAATGCGGAACAGGATATTTC
The DNA here is from genome assembly GCA_035542335.1 of Ignavibacteriaceae bacterium. GTDB lineage: Bacteria > Bacteroidota > Ignavibacteria > Ignavibacteriales > Ignavibacteriaceae > DATKLQ01. The sequence continues at coordinate 13,040 of DATKLQ010000431.1, forward strand.
GTAAAATTTTATTCTGCCACAACTTTAAAGGTTAACGGAGTTACCGCGAAGACATCCGTAAACATTTCTAAAGGATGGAATTTAATAGGACCGCTTCATTTTAATTTGTCGGTAAATGATATTGGAACTTTACCTGCGGGGATAGTTGCTTCAAATTTCTTTGGAGCCGATTATAAACCTGCTCAAACTTTAAAAATAGGACAGGGCTACTGGGTAAAGGCAGCTCGTGACGGAACGCTTGATCTTTCCGGTAACTCTACCGGCCTGTTGGGTAAAAATCCGGGTGATCATTTAAAAGAAGAAATAAATAAAATTATTATTGCCGATGCAGCAGGAAACATTTATACTCTTTACGCCGTTAATAATATAGCAGATTTAAACAACTTTGATTTGCCTCCACAGCCCCCGGATGGAATGTTCGACGTAAGGTTCGATTCCCAAAGATTTGCCGAAAATCTGAATTTCCCACAGGTTATAAATATAAGCGGCGCTGTCTATCCGGTTTCCATTTCCGTGAACGGTATGAATATAAAATTATCTGATTTTATAAATGGTTCATCTATAAATGCGGAATTAAAAGATGGCGAAAGTATCGAACTAAAAAATCCTGTAATAAGCAAGCTTAAAGTCCAAAAAATTTCGGATGCCATACCGGCACAATTTATACTTGAACAAAATTATCCAAATCCTTTTAATCCTTCAACTATAATAAAGTTTTCAATCCCGGAGGAAGGAAACGTAAAGTTGACCGTATTTAATTTATTGGGACAAAGAGTTGCAGAGCTTGTCAATTCTTTTTTGAAGGCAGGTCCTCACTCGTATATATGGAATGCTTCAGATATGGCCTCCGGAATATATTTTTACCAGTTGAATAGCGGCAGATCTTCATCTGTTAAGAAAATGATTCTATTAAAATGAGCGCCAAGGAAAGCTTGGACTATTCTAATTGAGTGAGGCAGGAGATTGCGAACCTGCTAAGTCTCAATCGTGGTAAAACTCCAAAGCCACGTAGCGAGAAGCCGGATAGTATTTGGAAACGGCGCTTTACCGGGAGAAGATCGGTATTAGATCAGGGAAGTTTGCCAACACACAAAGGAATAGTAATAAGTTTATATGAACAAGGGATCTCACCGCGGATATAGTATTGAAAACAGGTCGCTAATCATTACTTCTTAACAATTTCTTAATGCAGATTTAACAGACATAGTTAATTTATTTTTTATGTTTACTTCTCTAATGGCTCTTGAAAAATAGTATATAGAATTTCAATGCTTATATGTTTTGAGAGGATGAGATGTATAACTAAAAAAACTTTTAGAGCCTGCTTTTACACTAATCATCCAGGGAGGGATCTCGAAATATGGAAGTTGCTACAGTCAATTCAAATATTGAGGTTTACACCGAATTAGATAAGATCTCGGGTCAAAAAGGGCTCATTTCAACCTATCCAGTCTTAACCAGCGATGCATGTTTTGGAGATATAGAGGGGCTTTTTATCGATAAAAACTATATTTACTTTATTCCAATTGTTAAGGGATTAACCAAGAAAACTTTTGCTTATAGGAACTGCAGGGTTAATCTCTTTTATTTAACTTGTTCATGTAAAGTATACAGGGAAAAAGTAAAAATATTTAAGAGAAGGGATCTAAGAAGAATATGCAAGCATATTTATTATGTAATCAATACTTACGCTTCTGATTATTACGGCGATCTTACTAAGATATTATTAGAAACTCATTTCTGGTTTGGACAGCAAAATCTAGTAAAAGTTGTCACAAGTACAGGGGAAATATTTTTCGGATTAAAGGAATCTTCGGCCGATGTAAATGTCATTGTTAAGGGAGACTGCTGGCAAAGATTTAGTTATAATTTAAAAGAAAAAAAATGGGATGACTGTCCACCCGAAAACAGGATTCTTGTAGAAAATGTCTTGAACGTAATATTCTCCGGTTCCTCGTTAATAGATAAATCAAAATTGTAAACAACTGTACCGGCATGTCTATAAAAATGAGGTTTGATCATTTAAGTAATTAGGGGATTCTAATAATTTTTAATTATTCCGATATTAAATTCTTTCACCACACCTTATTTCCGATTCTTCTGCTAAAAATTAATCCCGGATTTTCGATAATGAGTCCGGGTATTAATTTTTATTTAAAGGAAGAATATGTCAAAATTGACTTGTTTACTTTTGTTTTATCCTGCGATTATGTTTTCCCAGGGCGGAAAACTTTCTTTTTCAAAAAATATTTTCTACCTGCCTTTTAATTCATCTGTTGAAGACACATTAAGACTAGTTAATTATTCCGGCGAGCATGGTTTAAAAGCCCTGCAGTTCAGGCTTAATTTTATTCATGATATTAAGGGTAATAATAATATTGAGTTTAAAGATATTTACAAAGGAAAGGATATTGATTTACCTGAATGGTCGCTTCAGTATAACATAGTAAAAAATCCGGAGAATTCTGAAACAACGATTTTTGTGCTTCTTTGGAATATGTCGACAGGTGAACTGCCTCCAGGAAACTATAATGACTTTATACGCTTCTCATATGATCTGAATGGTTATAGAGAAAAAAAATTTAATATTCAAATTTCTGATGTAACAGGGAGCTGG
>DATKLQ010000432.1:0-3022 GCA_035542335.1 Ignavibacteriaceae bacterium
TTTAACCTTCCGCCATGAACATCAAGGAGACGAAGCCAATAGTGATTGGGATCTTGAAACCGGTTTAGACTCAAGCAATATCGAATGGAAAATTACCGATTTCAACGGAAGGGTAGTTGGACAGGATGAATTTACTGTTAACGGATATACTGTTGAATTCAAGATACCCTTGGATGCACTTGATATGCCCAACACGCCGGGAAGCTCCGTCGGTATCGAATTCCAGCAGGATGATAATGATGGCGCCGGCCGTGATGTAGTTACAAAATGGTGGGAAAATTTAGGCGACTCTTCATGGCAATATGCTTGCGCATGGGGAACCGCACTCCTTGGACCGGAACTTATTACTAGCGTAAAACCGCTCCCCACTCCGGGTCCGACACATTTCTCATTAAATCAAAATTATCCAAATCCATTTAACCCATCAACAAAAATATCTTTCAGCATCGCTGAGCCAGGTTTAGTAACATTAAAAGTATTCACTCTGTTAGGACAACAGGTTGCTACACTTGTAAATGAGAAGTTGGCTTCAGGTACTTTTGAAGTTAATTTCGATGCAAGTAATTTGCCAAGCGGAGTATACTTCTATCAAATTACCGCCGGAAGTTCTTCGATATCCAAAAAGATGATGCTGCTAAAGTAAACTGTTGATACTAAGCGTCTGTGGCTGAAAAAGTCACAGACGCTTTTTTTTGAATTCACTTTTAAATGCTGATATTGGAGTCTTCAGGATGAATTTACACATTATTGATATATGCATCATTATTTTGTACATGGTGACAACTATATTCATTGGATTTTATATTTCTAAAAAAGCATCGAAGGACATAAAAAATTATTTTCTCGGCGGAAATAAAATCCCTTTCTGGTTTCTGGGTGTTTCCGATGCTTCCGGTATGTTTGATATTGCCGGTACAATGTTACTCGTATATTGGTTATCGGTATATGGATTAAAAAGCATATGGATCCCCTGGATTTGGCCAGTATTCAATCAAATATTTTTGATGATTTATTTGTCTCCATGGCTTAGAAGATCAAATGTAATGACGGGTGCAGAATGGATGAAAACCCGTTTTGGAACCGGTAAAGGAGCTACTCTGTCTCACTTTATTGTAGTGATTTTTGCACTTATCAGCGTGATAGGATTTTTGTCATATGGATTTAAAGGCATAGGGAAATTTGCTGCTGCATTCTTACCTTCATTGGTAACTAATCCGCATACGCTTATGCAATATCCGCAAATCAATGCTAATCTATATGCACTTATACTCATGAGTATTACAACTCTTTATGTCGTTAAGGGCGGTATGATGAGTGTAGTTGCTACTGAAGTTGTGCAATATTGTATCTTGTCTGTTTCCGCAATTGCGATTGGTATTATTGCTATGTATCATGTTTCACCTGAAATGTTAGACAGAGTTATACCGGCCGGCTGGAAGAGTTTGTCTTTTGGTTTGAACTTGAATCTTGATTGGTCGAGTGTTAATTCGGCAATTGCTACTAAAGTTGCGGCTTTTAATAAGTGGATTGAAACTGACGGTTATTCAATGTTTGGTTTATTTTTTGGTATGATGGTATTTAAAGGGCTTTTTGTCGCTGCAGCAGGTCCTGCCCCAAATTATGATATGCAGCGAATTCTTTCAACCCGCAGCCCCGTGGAAGCTGCAAAAATGAATTCTCTGGTGAGTATAGTTCTTAATCCTACCAGGTATTTTCTTGTAGCCGGATTAACAGTATTGGCTTTGACCAATTTTGACAGCTTATATAAAAGTTCTACTATAAGTCCGGATTTTGAGGCAATCCTGCCTGAGGTCCTGGTACGTTATGTACCTGCAGGTTTGCTTGGTCTTTTAATGACTGGTTTTATAGCAGCTTTTATGAGCAATTTTGCGGCAACCGTAAACGCTGCTCCGGCATACATTGTTAACGATATTTATAAACGCTATGTAAATCCAAACGCCGAGCCTAAAAAATATGTTACAATGAGTTACATCGCTTCCGTTGCAGTTGTTATTGTGGGCATAACTATTGGTTTTTTTGTGGAATCAATTAATCAAATTGCTTTATGGATTGTAGCGTCTTTATGGGGTGGTTATACTGCAGCAAATGTTTTGAAATGGTATTGGTGGAGGTTTAATGGATTCGGATATTTCTGGGGTATGGTTTCAGGTATTGCAACTTCATTGATTTTAACTTTACTGGATAATTTTAATCTCATACCTTTTCTGCGTGACTGGCCCCTGCCAGGTAATCCAAATATGAATTCCTTCCCATTAATTTTCCTTAATTCCATCATTGGTTCTATTATAGCAACCTTACTTACTAAACCGGAAAGCGACGAAATTCTGATGAAGTTTTATCACAATGTCCGGCCATGGGGTTTTTGGAAGCCTATTTACAAAAAAGTAATTAAGATCGATCCTCAGTTTAAGGCTAATAAAGACTTCAAAAGAGATATGTTTAATATTTTAATCGGAATTATCTGGCAAATTACTTTAATGGCTACTCCGGTATTTTTAGTGCTCCGTGAATTTTACTCCTTTGGGATTTGCATTGCTATCTTAATTTTCACTTCTGTTGTATTAAAATTCAATTGGTGGAATAAACTTGAGGCAACTTACGGCGGAAAAAAATCCGATTTAATCTTTCCCGAATCTGAAAGTGAACTTTCACTGGTTCTTAGCAAGCCTAAAGATAGCTGATCCGGATATTAGTTAAGAATTACTGCAGTTTATTTATTTGAATTCTGATTATTAAAAATTTATGCCGAACTATTTTTTGATTACATATATCTGTTCCTATATTATTCCTTTAACATTGCCTCCACCAGCCTAAATTCTTTAAGCAATATACCTGGAAATGATTTGCCGGAAAGATAGAAAGTTTCAAATTAAACGGAATAATTTTATAGCAGCAAAACAAATCATATAAAAAATTTTTGAAATTACATTTTAATTTCTGGAGAATAAATGAAGTACGGGCATTTTGATGATAAACAAAAAGAATATGTAATACATAGACC
>DATKLQ010000433.1:0-4072 GCA_035542335.1 Ignavibacteriaceae bacterium
GGTTGTAGTTTTTGTGCCGGATCCTGATAAAGTAAGATTAAAGTAAGCAGTTCCTTTTACCGTTTGATTGCCTGCCCTGTAATAATTAACCGTATTTCCTGCTGCCGTAGCTGTCAATACACCGGTTGACATTACTGATCCGTTAACGTTCAAAGTATTGCCGGCTGAATTAGTGAAATTGGCTGTCGTACCTCCGCCGGTAAGATTACCAGCTACGGTAATAATAGTATTATTTGTTACAGTTATGTTGTTAGCTACAGTAACGGCTCCTGCAAAAAATATAGGATTTCCGTTAAGGGATTGACTATTAGTGTTGAAAGTATAAGTCCCCATTCCCGAGGTGAATGTTCCGTAATTTGTTAATCCTCCTCTTAAAGCAAAGGCTTCATTCACTGTAGAATTCCAGACACCTGTATTCGTAATATTAACTAAACCGATAAATGTTTTAGTTCCGCCTGTACTATTAATAATTAATGTCCCGCTTATTAAAGTGGTGCCGCTTACAGTAATATTACCGTTTGATTTTATTAACATTCCGTCGCTGTCAATAATCAGGTTGCCGTTAATTGTCAGGCTTCCGCTATTTGATCCGCCGACAGTTAGAGAATCCTTAATTCGTACTGAACCTGTTATTGTCAATGTACGATTGTTGGTGAAATTGATTGACGAAGCAGCACCCGGATTAAAAATTAAAGCAGCCACCGTGGTAGTTATATTAGCGCTGCAAGTAGAGCCGTTGGAGATTGTTACTGTATCGGTTGCAGCAGGAACTCCCGTAGGGTACCAGCTGCCGGCTGTACCCCAACTACCCGAGGTTACATTAAAGGTTTTTTGTCCGGCGAAAATTTGAGCGGAAAGAAATAAGCTTATAAGTAAAGGCTTAAATAAAAAAATCCGATTTTTCATTAGATCTCCCGAATACAAATAATGAAAAAGTATTTTTAAAATAGTTATTTACTTTGTTGATTAAGAATTGGGTATCGGTATAAATCTGATAATAGGCGAAGGATGATCATTCAAATCGAATTAAATTCATCAATATTTGAACCAAAAAAATAAAACTCTAAAAAACTTTGAAAATCGTTCATTTATGATGTTATTTATAGTAAGAAGATAAAGTATCCCGGTAACTTTGTGTTTCCCGATTTAGAATCAAATAAGTATAAATTTTACTTTAAAATAAAAAAAGGCGACGGGTCGCATCGCCTTTCTTACAGGCCGAACTGAAGCTTCGGCCAGATTAATCTCTCGGACAAAGTTATTGCTTCATCCTACAAAATAACATCGATTGCTACTTCAGCAGAGTCATCTTCATTGTTTTGGTAAATGAACCAGTCGTAAGCTTAGCTATATATATACCGCTGGATAAATTTGCAGCATTAAACTCTGCCCTGAATCTTCCTGCGGGCTGATATTCGTTAACCAGCGTAGCGACCTCATTTCCTACAATATCATAAACTTTAAGCTGGACAAAAGATGCTTCCGGCAAAGTATAATCAATCCTAGTAGAGGGGTTGAATGGATTCGGATAATTCTGCTGCATATCAAATTTTGCCGGAATATTTAATGCATTATTATTAACTCCTACTACGCTGCCCCAGCTTAGATCATCAATTATTACGTAAGCACCGGCTGCCATAGTTTCCGCAGTATCGTCCAATGAAAAGATAATCCATGCAGAGTCAGGTGTTTCTGATGAAAAATACTCGATAGGAACGGTAAACTGAGTGAAGGAAGAAACGGCTGTATTAGTTTTCCAATTCTCCTGATTTCCGCCGACAATTCCAAATAAAGAAGAACCTTTGTACATAATAACCGATATAGAAAATACATCGCTAACCCGGCTAGGCGCAAATTTATAATAACCATTTAAACTTCCATAAGTTTGAGTAGCCGGAGTATATGAATACATTATCGGCGTCTCTATTGAACCAGAAAAATCAATAGTCATCATTTTTGCAGCATAAGTACCTGAATGAGCGTCGGTTGATCTTTGAGTTGCATCCCATAAAAAGTCTAGTGTAAACCAGCCGTCGGGATCATATCCGTTTGATCCTTGTGTCCAGTTTTCAAAGCCTGCATTTGTTATTTCCTGTGCAAGGAGTGAAACGCTGAATATCGCTAAAAAAAGTAGAAGTTTTTTCATATAGATTGCTCCAGTTTTTTTAAATTAAGCTTATATAATATAGCACTTTTTTATACACAGCAAATAGTCAGAAATAATTATTTTTTAGTTATTTTGTCCGTTTAATGACTACCGCTGTTGCATCGTCCTGCCATTTTTCTTTATTTCCGAATTCATCGGCAGCCAGAAAAATGGATTTCAATATCTCTTCAACTTTCAAGTCTGAATTCTGCAATACCGTTTTTTTCAATCTTTTTAACCCGAATTCCTCGCCGCTGCTGTTCTGCCTTTCATAAATTCCGTCGGAAAAAAGTAAAAGTATACTTCCTACAGGCATATTTACATAGGAACGGTGAGGCTCAATTTCGGGCATTGCACCGAAAACAATTCCGGAAGCATCGAGCTTTGTTACCTTCTCTTCGTGGAATAGAAGCGGGGACGGATGACCTGCATTCGCATAAAAAAGATTCCCGTCATCTTCCATCTCTGCATAAAAAAGAGAAACAAATCTTGTTGAATATGCACTCATGTAAATAACCGAATTCAGCTTTTTAAGTGTATGAACCATTTTCATATGCTTTTCTATTCCCATCCGCAGGCCTGTTATTACATCCCTGGCCATCAACGCCGCAGGTATTCCATGCCCGCTGGCATCGCCTATGCAGAATCCGAATTCACCGCCGCCAAAATGAAAAAAATCATAAAGATCGCCGCCTACAAGCTCTGCAGGCTGCGAATATCCGGCAATTTCATAACCGGGTATTTTTGGAGGAGAAACCGGCAGAAGACTTTTTTGAATCTGAACGGCCTGCTCCAATTCGCTCTTAACAGACTCCGAAAATAATCTGTAGTTTAAAATTGAGCGTACGGCATTCAGACAGAATTCAACCTCCTCACGTATCCATCCGCTCCGCAATTCGAAAACAAATATCCATCTTGTGTCCGGGTTATTTATGGTGATGGCTGCAGGTATTGCATATTCTGTCAGCGATTGAATTTCACCGAGCTTTAATGACGGATTATCGAAGATATATGTTTTTGAATTTATTATGCACTGTACGGCTTCCGAACCTGCATCGATATTCTCCGGAATATTAATTACAAATGATTTGGACGGGGCATATACCAGTACAAACTCATCCCCGTTCTGCTCATAGATTCTTCCGTTGCCGAGCCGCAATTCTTTTCCGAATGTCTTTTCTATCTCTTTAAGAATTACAAACAAAAAATCTTTTCCGGATTTTTCCTGACCTATTTTATTTAAAAGAGAATCGAGTTTCCTGTAAAACTCTTTTGGTTCAATCATTTATTAACCTTAAAAAATATTAGAGGGTAATACAAAAATAGCTATAAATGATTTAGGATGTCTTGCCTAGAAAGTTTATAATGAGTTATTGAGAGCAGCGCTTTTTTTAAAAAAAATAACCCAACTCCTTTATGCCCCATTGCCGCAGGAAATGGGTTAGTATTATAAAGATGACATCTTTGTAAAAATGCGTCATCTTTTAGACTTATTTACTATTACGACATTTGTCGTTGTTTACTAAAAATCATTTTATTTGTTTGAACAATCAAAAAAGACAGTTTAATCGTTTAATTACCTTAATTATCGGATTTTTTGCGGCAGGAGTTCAATTTTCCGAGTACCGGAATTGGATTTTTATATAAAAGAATGAAGTGGCTTAGAACACTAAATTCAGTTTAGAACTAAACTAATCTTTCCATTCTTTTCTTTTTTAAATACTTTTGAAATCATTCTTAACCTTCTCCTGAAAGATAAATTCCCGATTTAGATTTATAAGTTTCAGATTGGCAGTAATGAAAAAAATTTTCGTTTTTATCTTAATTTCAATTTTTGTATTGAATTTGGCTGGGAATGAAATTCTCTTTTCAATTCTCCTGGAAAACTGTAAAGAAGCGATGCAAGAGATGATTTCAAGCGGACAG
>DATKLQ010000434.1:0-2309 GCA_035542335.1 Ignavibacteriaceae bacterium
TGGCGTCACACTAGCTGATGCAATGATCGCAGCATGTTCAAAAATATATGACTTGAAATTATGGACTTTAAACAAAAAGCATTATCCAATGTTTGGGAAAAATGACTTTGTTGAATAAAGCCTGCAACTGCGCTTAACAAAGCATAACCGCTCGCTCCATGCGGGGATAATAAATAACCCCGCATGTCGCTCGGCACTCGCGCTTATCCCGCCAGCTGTGGCGCGGTTTGGGGGATGTTAAAGCGCGCCTTGCTGGCGGGGCGCTCGGCAAACCGCCTTCGGCGGCTTCGGCTATGCTTGAACGTCTATGGGAAAATTATTCAAGCAACTTTTTGAAAAATAACGCCGCGCTTTTTTAAAAAATTATAATAGACCTCCATTTTTATTCTATGGAGCTCCTCGTTTCTATAATAATGATATTCATTCTTCTTGAGCATCTGATATATTTCCGTGAAAACTCTTCTGCACAACGCCATTCTTAACTTCCCCTTTTTATGCGTGGACTCCTTTTTCTCGTACCATTTCTTTAATTTTGGATTTGTATCCCTGAAATGATTCAAGGATTGAGACAATAATGTAATTGAATGCTTTCTGGCAAACTTATTGGTATTTTTAATTTTAATCGTTTCATTGGAACTGTCAACCCCGGGAGCACTTCTTAAATATGAACTGAAATGTTTTGAATTGGGGAATCGATCAATTCTGGCAATATCTGCCATAATGGCAATTGCGGTCATGACGCTGATCCCTTTCATGCTGGTTAATATATCAATTTCTTTGATAAATTTAGATCCTATGAGATATATCTCGTCTTCTAGCTTAGTGATATTTTCCTCCAGGTGTTCCATTAACTCGAAGAAAAAAAGCAGCTGAAATTTTGCAGTTTTTCCCATTTCAAGTTCCTTAATAATTTCACGATTCTTTTTGCCAAATATGTACTCTTTAGTGAAGGGCAGCAAGTTCTGCTTTAATAATGCGTGAATCCTGTTCTTTAATGCGCCGATTTGTCTTCTGATCATTCGGCAAGATGTAAATAGTGACCGGAGGTCCTGGATTGTCTGGTCCGGTATATAAACCGGTTCCATTAATGATTCATGACTGGCAATCTGCATCTTTAGATATATTGCCAGCTTCTCAGCATCAACCTTGTCGGTCTTTTTCTTAACCAAGGATATCAATTTCAGTTTATGGGTGTTGGCCACATGAATTGAATGGACTTTAGTAATGATCTTTTCAGCAAATTTAAAGGTATTCGTTGATGCTTCAATAATTACCGCAGTATTCTTGTCTAAATACTGGTAAAAATTCTCTAATGAGTCAGGTGTTATTGAGAAAGTCATTTTCCGCTTCGTGCAGTTTTCCTGAATAAAACAACAGGTAAAATTATTTGAATGAAGATCGATTCCAAGAAATACCATAACATACCTCTCAAAATATTTTTTGCTTTCAAAATTTCCAAATATGATATAAAGTATCATACGTCTATTCGGGTCTGTATCCTGGTTAGAGGATACGCCCAATATTTTAATACGAAGATGGTCGTCAAACGTTAGGTCGGGCTTAATGCCCATGTCTCAAGACGACCATCTTTGCTTTTCTGAAAGCAATGAAATATTAACCACCTTCGTATTAAATGCAATTGTGATTTGTTTTTGTCATAATATCGTTGTACGAAATTTGCGCGCGTTTATTAATAAAAAAATAAATTATTTAAATAATCCTGCTTGACGTTAGTAACGTAATTCATTATTATTGATGTATGATTAAATCTTTTAATTCAAAAGAAACTGAAAAAATCTGGCGAGGTGAAATATCAACAAAATTACCCACTGATATCCAAAGAAAAGCCAGGATGAAGCTAAGAATGATTAATAATTCAATATCTTTATTGGATTTAAGGATTCCTCCATCAAATAACTTGGAATCTTTAAAAGGTGATAGAAAAGGCCAATATAGTATCAGAATAAACAATCAGTGGCGAATATGCTTTGAATGGAATGAAGGAAATGCATATAATGTTGCAATTGTTGATTATCATTAATAATTAATGAGGTTTTAATATGAAACGTTTACCAAATATACATCCTGGAGAAGTTCTTTTTGAAGAATTTCTTCAACCATTAAATGTTACGGCGTATCGGTTAGCTAAAGAAACAAAAATTGCGCAAACAAGGATTTCTGAAATTATTAAAAAGAAACGTAGAATTACAGCTGATACAGCGCTGCGTTTTAGTAAGTTTTTTGGAAATTCACCAGAATTTTGGTTAGGTTTACAAAATGACTTTGATCTTGAAGAAGAAAAATATAAA
>DATKLQ010000435.1:0-2449 GCA_035542335.1 Ignavibacteriaceae bacterium
CTTAATTAGTTAGCCAATAATCCTTTTCTGAAAATAGTTTTCAGCTTTTTTAAAGAATTATAATATTCCCTTTTCTTGAAAAAATTCTTCCTTTCCAACAAGTTTATTATCATTTCCAGCAGATCCGCCGGTTTAATTTCATAATTCTTTTTAGATGGATAAAGAAGATGCCTGTTAGCAAGGTTTTCCAAATTATGGCCTTTCCCTACCTGTTTCAACGGCCTGGATGAATAAATATTTGAAGCAAATGCTAATTTATCTTTAAAGCTGCCGAACGAGAGGCTGATGCTGTCTCCGGACTGCTCATGGATAATTTTTACGGTATTTTCTTCACTGACATCCTCTAACGACCACTTATTTGATAAAACAGCATAATTAATTGATGCCGGATTTTGCTCCTCACCGTACTGCGGATCCACGTATAATTTATATCTATATTCCCTTATACTTATATCGCTTTTATACGTATTTAACTCTTTTGTCACAATGCCCTCATATTATATAAAAAAATTTTCCTGTAATTGAATAATCATTTATAACCGAGCTTCAAGTTTTGATTTCCGAAAAAGCTTTATTTTTCGGCGGAACGGATAAGACTTCCTTAATTTTTGAACTTAGTTCATCGGCATTGATTGGTTTTCTGACATATGAAAAATTCTCGGGAATTTTTTTATTTTTTATAAAAGATTCCGGAGAAAAAGCCGAGATAAAAACTACCGGAGTGCCGATGCGTGAGTTAATGAAATATGCTGCTTCGATTCCATTAATCGAATCCTCGAATTTAATATCCATAAGGATTATATCCGGCTTAAATTCAAGAGCATAATTCACCGCATCGGAAGCAGTATGGACGCTGTGCACCGTTTTATAACCCATTTCTGCCAACGATTTTTTTAAATCAAGTGTAATAATCCGTTCATCTTCGGCAATTAAAATATTCATTTATATAAAAATTATTAAGGTTAAATTTTAATCTTTACCTTAACAACATAAGGTTGGTCTTGTATAAATATTGTTTCTAATATCAAATTATTTTCGGAAGTATTAATTTTGTGACCAATTAAGCAATTGAATAGAAATGGTGATATAAAACAGCCTCATTTTTAGTTTTTAGTAATTTTTGAAACTTTTGTTAGATTTGTAATTTAAGTCAATTAGATATTTTTTAATGTTTTTTGAGAATTTTTAAGTTTTGAATTTATTTTGAGAGAAGCTTAATTATCACAGAATTTAAAATGAAAGAAGGTATATGGAGTTAGGAAAGTCTTTTTTAGAAGAAAGTAAATACAGGTTAGAAAGCTCATTTATCCGGATCTTTCATTGCCTGGATCAGCTTAATGAGCGGCAGATCTGGTGGAAACCTGACGAAAGGATGAATTCAGCGGGAATATTAATCAAACATATTTGCGGGAATCTGAAGCAATGGACGATCATCCAGATGAACGGCTCCGAAGATCACCGCAAACGCGACGAAGAATTCAAAGACGAAAAAAAATTATCTAAGGCAGAGCTTATAAATCTATTAAAGGGAATTAATAAAGATTTTATTTCTGCTGCAGAGAATTTTAATCCTGCCCGGCTGAGCGAGCCTAAATCTATTCAAGGCTATAAGGTAACAATAATGACTGCAGTGTTCCGCTCAATGACACATTTGGAGGGGCATGTAGGACAAATTATTATGCTTACAAGGCTTCAACTGGGAGAGCAATACAAAATATATTCTCAGGCAAAAGCAGGAGAATTGAAAGCGCCGTAAATTCGGCACAGATTATTAATCTGTGCTACGGAGATAGCCTGATTTTCTCCCATTTATTTTCTTTTTTCAGATAAATAATCCTGTCATGCAGGCGGTGTTCTCTGCCCTGCCAGAATTCAAACTTTTCAGGGAATAATTTATACCCGCCCCAATAGTCCGGCATCGGCACATCGCCATTCGGATACTTCTTAAGATATTCCTTATATCTTTGTTCTAAAAATTCCCTCGATGAAATTAACCGGCCCTGTTCGGATGCCCATGCCCCGATTTTGCTTTCATAGGCTCTAGTTTTAAAATAACTCTCCGACTGTTCCCTTGATATTTTTTCCGCTCTGCCGGATATTCTCACCTGCCTTTCAATCTCTTTCCAAAGGAAAAGAGCTTCGGCAAACGGATTTTCGGATAAATTCTTTCCTTTGGCACTATTATAATTTGTAAAGAAAATAAACCCTTCTTTGTCGAATCCCTTCAGTAAAACTGTTCTTACAGAGGGAATTCCCTTCCGGGAAGCAGTGGAAAGTATCATTGCGGTTGGTTCCGGAATTTCTGCCTCGGCTGCCTGATCAAACCACTTTGAAAACTGCTTAAAAGGATCACTATCGGCTTTGGATTTCCTTAATTCTTCATCAGAATATATTCTGCGGATTTCTTCTAATTCTTTCTCTTTTTTCATAAAGGCAGTGAAATTTCTCT
>DATKLQ010000436.1:0-7689 GCA_035542335.1 Ignavibacteriaceae bacterium
CTGTCCTGGAAGTCTTTATAATTCCAGAACAGTGCTTTATGCGTAGGGTTATCGCTATGCCAGTGCTGGTTTTGAGCTCCTGGAAAAGCATGCAGATCGATTATTGTATAGATTTGATGCATGGCGCAGAGCTCAATTACCTGATCAAGAAGTTCAAACGCATTTTCTTTAATGACCCCTGGATTCATATCATCTTCAAAAAGATGATAATTGATAGGGATACGAACTAAATTCAGCCCAAGACTATTTATGTATTCCGCATCCGGTTCGGTAAAGTAGTTTTTGTAAAAATTTTCAAAGAAAAGATTGTACTTTTCTTTCCCAAGCACTTCCAGCAAATCTTCCCTCATGGTTTCTTCATTGGCGGCATAACCGTCAATGAAATTCTCCATATGCAGCATTCCACCGAGCCCGAAACCTCGCAAATAAACGGTATTGCCATTTTGGTTCACAATCTGATCGCCTGAAACTTTAAGCCAGATTTCGTCATTTGACATTTTTTTGCTCTCCTTCCCGGAAAAACCGGAGAATAAAAGCATGCTCATGATGGTTAAAAAAAAATAGAAATATGTTGGTTTCATTATTGTTTTTTCTTATTAAATTAAAAATAAAAAAAATTCCGGATAGGTTTTCAAAAGTTTTAGAGATTATAATTCAAACGCCGACCGGTATTTAATCATAATTTCTATTTAAAGGAATAGTCAGCTTCCATAAATCACTATAAAAACCGTTATACCTGAATTTTTATGATTCTGAACTTAGGACACAATGTGTTTTTCCTTTCCTCTTATTAAGATAAATCTTAAATTACAAATAAAGAAATGGGAAAATTCAATTCGGGGAGGCATAGAAATGAAAATAGTTATTCACACCATCTTAATTTTATTCCTTACTCACCTTTTATTTCAGGAAACCTACGCTCAATCAAATGAACTTCATGGTGATCAGAAAGAGTTCAAAATGGGTGTGCACTCGGGAAATCTTTTCAGGTTATCTTTTTTTAACGATGGTACTTTTGGGGCTACTACTCCGATGACAGCAAACCAATTCAGAGGAGAATGGCCGATCGGCAGCGGTCATTTATATCTTATCAATGGCGACATCTTTGCCGGTGCGGAAGTAATTAATAAGGATGGGCAATCGCTGCATATAATTAGTGAAAACAGGAGTATCGGGATTCTCGGTTCATACGGAGATTCAGATCCTGCCACTGCAGAATGGTGGACCTTCTTGCCTCTTCCCGGATTCTCAGATCCCGACGGAGATAGAATCGCAATGGCAAAAGGTTCAGCCGAATGGCCGAACTCGTGGCCGGCTTACTGGCCTGATAAAATGAGTGATACTGAGGATCCGGGCTGGAGAAACGATGCCCTTGATAATAATCCCGATAAAGCCGCATGGAACGGCTACTTCGGAAAAAATGTATTCAATGCCGACGAGGAAAGCTATTTTGTGGCCGATGATTATATGAACAGGGAATTTATGAGTTTGTTTCTTCCCGACACTTTGAATACCGATAGAGGCGGATTAGGTATTAGAATGTACGTAAGAAACTTCCAATGGTCTAAAACAGCTTTTCAAGATGCCTTAATTACTCATTACAGTTTTGAAAATATTGGAACCTATAATCATGACAAAATGATTTTTGCCATAAAAATAAGTAATAACATGGGAGATACAAACTTAGGCGGAGATGCCGGGGATGATATGGCCGGCTGCAGTAAAACCAAAAATCTGGTTTATGAATATGATTTAAATGATATTGGAGCTGACGGCTGGAGTCCTGTAGGGTACTTTGGCGGTGCTTTCTTAGAAACCCCCGGAAATTTTTATGACGGGATTGATAATGATAACGACGGAAAAAATTTTAGCGGACCGGTTATCACCGAAGAGTTGTGGCAGACTAGAACTTTAACGCTTAATAATACTATCGTAATGATTAATTATGATAATTATGAAAGAATAAAAACAACATTAGATGCAGCTCTTCGGTCGGCTGGCAAGGGACCGCAGGATACTCTAGAAATTAAGTACCGCGGAAGGGCATTTAAATTCTGGGACGGGAAAACACTGATTGAAGACGGCGATAATTTGTTTGATGATAATCTTAACGGCATTATTGATGAAAACAGGGGATTGTACGATCAGGCCGGAATTATTCAGTATCTCTATTTAGGTTATAAGTATATTGATTTTTTTACAGATGAAGGATTGAACAATCCTTTGATAGACGAAAGACGGGATGATGGAGTAGATAACGATGCAGACTGGAGCCCTATCACCGATGATGTCGGAGCAGATGGAGCAGGTCCCCACGATCCGGGCTATTCCGGTCCAGATCAGGGAGAAGGCGACGGAATCCCTACTGCCGGTGAGCCGGATTTTGATCAGACTGATATTGATGAAACTGATATGCTTGGATTAACAAGCTGTAATTTGTACAGCTGGATTGATGTTCCACAATATGATGATCAACTCTATTGGGAACTAATGACTCCCGGTTTATTTTCAGTTCCATCTTCACCAGGTAACTATGAATTGTTATTTGGTTCCGGTTACTTTGGTATTAAGCCGGGAGAGTCACAACGTTTTTCCACAGGATTCTTATGTGCAACTAGCCTGAACGAACTGGTTTTAACCAAGGATTTTATTTCCGAAGTATATAAGAATAATTACCGCCTTCCAAAAGCTCCTCCGGTTCCTGAGTTGTCTGCAGAGACTAACCAAAATAATGTTACAATCTCATGGGATGATATTGCAGAAAAAACTCCTGACCCGGTTTTAGGTGATGACTTTGAGGGGTACAGAATCTATAAGTTTACTGATCCTGATTCATTAAATGCCGGACCGTCAGCTCAGTTTGATTTAATCAATAATTATTCCGGCAGCTCAACCATTCCTTACAACAATGAATATTTTTTCCTAGGCAATAATTCAGGGATTCAGCATAGCTGGATTGATTCAAACCTGGTATTCGGCAAAAATTATTATTATCTGATTACCTCTTACGATCATGGAAATACGGATGAATTAATTGCACCGACCGAAAGTAATAAGGAGTTCTATTATATATCCAAATACGGTGAAGAATACGTTAGCAAGAATGCCGTAATTGTAAGGGCAGTTGATTCCGCTGCCGAGCATTACTCCTCTAATGTTGAACACATTGCAGGCTTGGCAGAAGGAGGCATTAATTGCGAGATAGTAGATACACGTGCTGTGGAAAGGAACAATACTTATAGAATTACATTTGAGGATACAAAAGATTACGGATGGACAACAAATGATTTTTCTATAAAGAATATGACAACCGGAGAATTAATAACTGACAGAGAGCCGCTGATCAATAACCTCTATAATTCAGTTTTAGCCGATGGATTTCGTCTTTCGCTCAGGAATATTGATAATCCTTCCTTATCAATTGATCCTGCAAATTCCGGCTGGAGCAGAGAGGGAATTATGGATTTCAAATTTATATCTTATAGCGGATATTCTGATTCCGAAGAAGTAATAATAGCCGACTTTGAAATCAGGTTTGGTGAAATGGGAGTTGATACCTCACAAGAATTCTTTCGACGTCAATCAAAAGCAGCAGTTCCTGTTCTCCTTCCCTCAATACCTGTTAACTTTACAATTATAAATAAGAACACAAATCAAAAGGTACCTTTTGCTTTCAGACCTTACACAGGAAAGTTGGGAACCGGTCCTTTAGGTAATTTTGATTTTAATTTAAAAAACAGAAGGACTGATGAAATTATTTTCCTTCAAGAAAAGAGTGAAGGGCTAAATGCGCATAGTCCAAGCTGGCAGGTGTCATATAATGTTCTGCCAGGAGCCACCGATACGTTGAGACCGGGGCCGGGCGATGTTCTTACCATAACACTTGGGCCAAAGCCTTTCCTGTCTCCCGATATTTATGAATTTACAATGCCTGATATTCCCGTTTCGGTTAATAATGAAAATAATTCGCTGCCAAAAGACTTTACATTGTCTCAGAATTATCCTAATCCATTTAATCCGACAACATATTTCAAATTTAGTATTCCGAAAACCAGTTTTGTATCTATAAAAATTTTTGATATTCTTGGAAGTGAAGTGGCAACTTTAGTTAATGAAGAGAAGCCTGCAGGGAATTATACAGTTGAATTTTCCGCCAAAGGCGGATCCGCCTCAGGTGGAAATGCAGGAAATCTTGCATCAGGTATTTACTTCTGCAGAATGCAGACTTATACTGCAAAAGGAGGAGCAGTAAATTTCTCGGACACAAAGAAAATAATTTTAATTAAATAATCTATTTAAGTTACCTTGAAGGTCTGAAGCCAGTGACCTTCAAGCCTATTGATTATATTTGCGTAACAACAGTTAATTTAAATAAGCGAAGTCCGACTAGCGGAAACCATAATAAATAAAAAGTACCGGCTATAACCATTATCAGATTGCTTACTCCCGGCGATACAAATCCGATTAATATATGTATTAAATCCATTCCGAAAATAAAAACACCTGTATACCCGGTAATCTTATTAAAAACATCTCCTTTTATCATCGAAATTGAAAAAAGCACACCTCCGGTTTGCAGCAGTATTCCTCCGATAAAAGCAGTTGTCCCATGCCATATATCCATTGAAAGAACGGCTTCTCCAGCTGCTATTATACGATTCCTTTCAACTTCAGTTACAGCTAAAGAATATTTATCGCTAAGACTTAAATAAGAAAATACTGATGGAGCTGAGAGGAACAATGTTAACCCGGCATAAACAAGGATTAATGAAAACAAATTAAATTGATTACTTTCTTTTTTTATTGCCAGATAAATGCTGTAAAAAAGCAGATAATACAATGACATTGCGAATACGGTTAATATATCGAGCCGTAAAAGACCGTTCAACCTGTTCTGCTTTAATATTATATAATATCCCTCGATTGTTGACGGCGGAGGGCCAAGAAGAAAAACAATTAACATCGTTGCAACACAATATGCAGTCAATACTATGCAGGTTAGTCCCCCCAGCCGGAAAAAATAATTCCGGGTTGATGTAATTCTTGTTCTGCTCTCTTTAAGATCTTGGTTGGTTATAGTCATATTATTCCCTCTTCAAAATATCTTCAATCCCCTAACCGGGGAAGCCGTTAAAACGGCTAGTTATATTTTGGTTTGTTTATTAGTTTCACCTCGATAAATCGAGGTGTTTATTAGACTTCCCGATTAAGGTAAATTAGTTTAATATCTCATTAACACCTTGCTTCAGCAAGGTGACTAAAGCCAAAGTACTCTAAGTGCCTCAACTGCTTCAGCAGTTTTTCATTTGCTAATTAGAGATGCTCGTTCATTTCATTAGAATTAGCTTCTTCGTTTCGATAAACGAATCGTTCCCGTTACCGGAAACGGGTTTAGCAGAAATTTGGCAGGAATGAAATATTAAATATCTCCCGTAATACCTGAATCATAATATTTTATTTTCTCCCTTGATCAGGTTCTTTCCGATAAAGAGGAGCAAAAAGTTAAATTAAATTTAAGCTCAGGATTTAAGATAAGCAAACATTTTTTAACGGGACTTTTAGCTTAAAATTCAATCAATCTTTCAGAAATAGAACACGGATTAACAGATTTCAAATAATTAAGTAATTACCTTTTTAAAAATTCTAATTCTTCTTAGCTCCGTATTTCACAAAGTTGAATCCGGGAAAATCTGAACTGCTCTTTATTTCTAAAATTTATTTTTCTAATTTTCAAAAAAAAATTAATTTATTTTCTCCTTCTGGGCTCATTTAAACTTAAGGAAACTCAAATGAAAAAACTTGCCTTGCTCCTTTTAATTTCCTGCTCTTCCCTTTTTCTTCATGCTCAGGTGAATGAAACCAGAATAACAATTGATTTTTCAAAGCTAAAAACACGGATTGATAAAAATATTTACGGACATTTTTCCGAACATCTCGGCAGCTGTATTTACGGCGGCATCTGGGTCGGTGAGAATTCCAAAATTCCTAATACAAAAGGGATAAGAAACGACGTAGTGAAAGCATTGAAAAGAATTAAAGTGCCTGTACTGCGATGGCCCGGCGGCTGCTTTGCCGATGAGTATCATTGGAAAGACGGGATCGGTCCGAATAATAAAAGACCTTCAATGATCAATACAAACTGGGGCGGAGTTACTGAGGATAATAGTTTCGGCACCCATGAGTTCCTGGAATTCTGCAATCTGATTGGCGCCGAACCTTACTTCAGCGGAAATCTCGGCAGCGGTACAGTGCAGGAATTATCCCAATGGGTTGAATATGTCAACTCGGATAATGTAAGTCCCATGACAAATCTCCGCAAAGAAAACGGGAGAGAAAAATCTTGGGGTGTAAAATACTGGGGAATCGGAAATGAGAGCTGGGGATGCGGCGGAAATATGACTGCGCAGTTCTATTCGGACCAGCTGAAAAAATATACAACATACATGCACAACTACGGGCAGAACCGGTTATACAAAATTGCCGTCGGACCTTACGGAGATAACTACGAATGGACCGAAACCGTAATGAAAAACGGCGGCTTTTCTTTCTCAGGTTTGTCGCTTCACTACTATACTTTTTACAATCAGAAAACAGCGACAGATATTAACGCGCAGGATTGGTTCAATGTTATGAAAACAACTCTGAATATGGAAGAGATAATCAAAAAGAATATTGAAATTATGGATAAGCACGATCCGAATAACAGGGTTGCTTTAATCGTCGACGAATGGGGCGGATGGTACCAGGTAGAACCGGGTACAAATCCAGGATTTCTGTATCAGCAGAATACAATGCGCGATGCGATCCTTGCAGCAACTAACCTGAACATCTTTAATAATTATGCTCACCGGGTTAAGATGGCGAACGTTGCCCAAATGGTTAATGTTCTTCAGGCCGTTATCCTGACAAAAGATGAAAAGATGGTTCTTACTCCCACTTATTATGTATTTGATTTATATAAAGTCCATCAGGATGCTCTTCTCGTAAACAGCTCCGTTGAATCTTCGGATTATGTTAATGGTAATGATAAAATTCCCGCGGTAAATGTTTCCTCATCACTTGATAAGAATAATAAGCTTCATATCTCTCTTACTAATATTAATCCTTTAGAAGAAGAAGCAGTAGCTGTCAATTTTATAAAATACGATCCTAAAAGAGTTACTGGACAAATTATTACCTCTTCTAAAATGAATGCACATAATACATTCGATAACCCTGAAGAAGTTAAATCGGCATCGTTTTCTGACTTTAAGCTTAACGATGGTAATCTTGAAATACAAATGCCTCCGATGTCTGTTGTTGTTCTTGAACTGGAAGGAAATTTTGAACTGCCGGGTTCAATTGAATTAAAAAAACCAAAACAGGGAATAAAAACTACTTTATATGAAGGCGAATGGGATCTTCTCCCCGATTTTGATAAACTGAACCCGGTAAGCTCTTCGGTAACAGAACAGATTAACTTGCCTAAAGACAGGCTTCAGAATTACGGAGTGAAGTATGAAGGATATATCAAAATCCCCAAAGACAATCTTTATACCTTCTTTATAAATAACGATGACGGAGCTGTTCTCTTCATAAATGACGAACCTATAATTAACAACGATGGTTTACATGCACCGGAGGAAATGTCAAATTCTATCATTTTAAAAGCAGGATACCATAAAATAAAAGTGGTATTCTTCCAGAAAG
>DATKLQ010000437.1:0-20839 GCA_035542335.1 Ignavibacteriaceae bacterium
CATATCAAGCACTTGAGAAATATGGACGAGATCTGAACGAGCTGGCAAAAACAGGTAAGCTTGATCCTGTAATCGGCAGAGACGAGGAAATTAGAAGGGTGCTCCAGGTTCTTTCCCGGAGAACAAAAAACAATCCGGTACTAATCGGCGAACCCGGTGTTGGGAAGACTGCGATTGCTGAAGGAATTGCACATAGAATTATTTCCGGTGATGTTCCTGAAAATTTAAAAACCAAGAAAATAGTTGCACTCGATATGGGCGCACTAATTGCGGGCACTCAATTTCGAGGTCAGTTTGAAGAAAGGATGAAAGCTGTTGTTAAGGAAGTCCAGGAATCAAACGGCGAAATAATTCTTTTCATCGATGAGCTTCATACACTTATTGGCGCTGGTTCTGTTCAGGGCTCTATGGATGCAGCTAATATATTGAAACCGGCTCTTGCAAGAGGTGAATTACATGCAATCGGTGCTACAACGTTGAATGAATATAAAAAACATATTGAAAAAGACGCTGCATTAGAGAGAAGATTCCAGCCGGTTTACGTGGCAGAACCTTCAGTCGAGGATACAATTTCTATTCTCAGGGGGCTAAGCGAACGATATGAAGTTCACCATGGGGTTAGGATAACCGATGGAGCTATCATAGCCGCTGCGCAGCTGTCTCACAGGTATATTACTGACAGATTTTTACCCGATAAAGCCATTGACTTGATAGATGAAGCGGCTTCAAAACTAAGGATAGAGATAGATTCTATGCCTGAAGAACTTGATACGGTAGAAAGAAAGATTAAGCAGCTCGAAATTGAACAGGAAGCATTAAAGAGAGAAAAAGATGAAGCTTCCCAGAAGAGACTTGATGAACTCAAAAAAGAATTAACTGAATTAAATGAGGAAAGAAATAAGCTCCGGCTGCATTGGAATCTTGAAAAAGAAAAAATCCAGAAAATCCGTTCGATGAAAAGCGAAATTGAAAATACCAAAAACCTGGCCGATAAATATGAACGAGAAGGGGATCTCGGGAAAGTTGCAGAGCTTCGATACGGTAAGATAGCTTCTTTGGAAAAGCAATTAAAAGAAGAGACAAAAAATCTTACTCAAATACAAAAAAATAAAAAGATGCTTAAAGAAGAAGTCGATGCGGAAGATATTGCAGAGGTAGTTTCCAAATGGACGGGCATACCTGTAAGTAAGATGATGGAAAGCGAGCGGACAAAGCTGCTAAAACTCGAAGATGAGCTGCATAAGAGGGTTATCGGTCAGAATGATGCCGTTTACGCCGTTGCCAATGCAATAAGGAGATCCAGGACAGGATTACAGGATGTAAACCGTCCAATCGGATCATTTATATTTTTGGGAACAACAGGTGTTGGAAAAACAGAGTTAGCAAGGACTTTAGCCGAATTTTTGTTCGATGATGAACACGCCATGGTACGGATTGATATGTCTGAGTATATGGAAAAGTTTTCTGTCTCAAGGTTAATCGGAGCGCCTCCGGGATATGTCGGATATGAAGAGGGAGGACAGCTGACCGAAGCAGTTAGAAGAAGGCCTTTTTCGGTTGTATTGCTGGATGAGATAGAGAAAGCTCACCCCGATGTTTTTAATATATTGCTTCAGGTTCTTGATGACGGAAGATTAACCGACAATCAGGGCAGAACGGTAAATTTTAAGAATACAATTATCATTATGACATCTAACCTGGGATCTCATTTAATCCAGGAAAAGCTGGAAAATGCTGATGAAAATGATCTTGATGAAGTTATGGATGAATTGAGATACAAACTTGTAGATCTTTTAAGAAAGACCATCCAGCCGGAATTCCTCAACAGGGTTGATGAGATTGTACTATTTAAACCTTTAAGAAGAAATGAGATCAGGCAGATAGTAGATATTCAGATACAGCATGTTCAAAATCTTCTTAAAGAAAAAGAGATTACTCTTATTGTTGATGATGAATCTAAAGATTGGCTGGCCAAACTAGGTTATGATGTAACCTATGGTGCAAGACCCTTAAAGAGAACAATACAAAAGTATCTTACAAATCCTTTATCCCAAGAACTCCTTGCGGGAAATTTCCATAACGGAGACACCATAAAAGTCAGCTTGGGTAGCAGAGGTAAATTAGAATTCCATAAAGCGGAAACGGCAGAACAAATGGCTTGATTACCAGGGGCAGCAAATATAATGCTGCCCCTAACCTTTCTTTACTGTGGCTTCTGATTTTTGTCCTCCAGCAAGATTTCGATCTGCTTTCTTTACCACATCTGAAAGTAAAAATTCAATCTGTGCATTTATACTTCTTAAATCATCCGCCGCCCATTTTTCAAGGGCTGCATATAAATTTTCATCTATTCTTAATAAAAATTTTTTCTTTTCAGCCATAAATAATTCTTAAATATTACCCGGCATTACGACTCGTTTGCCTCATAATTTCAATATATGAAATGAGCAAAATAATCCAAGGCTTGGAATCCAGAAGTTCACTTTTTCCGGGGATGCTGATCAAAGTTTTTTCTTTCCAGCCGGGTTTCCTTATAGATGAAATTAAAATCTTACCCGATTCAGTTTTAATTTCAGTTATTCCCTTCCATATTTTATAATTAAAATAAAGAACAATCCCTTTTTCAAGCTTCAGGAAGCCTTTCCCGAATATTTTCTGCTCGTAGACTGCCATAGGCATTTCATAACCATATTGATAAACACCCAAGCCGCCTCTCCAAAAACTTTCTCTCTTAATTTCCCACTTAGTTCCGAATATCTCTGCAACTGCACTAGAACTAAAGAATTTGGGTTTTTCGATAGT
Source organism: Ignavibacteriaceae bacterium (assembly GCA_035542335.1). Classification (GTDB taxonomy): domain Bacteria; phylum Bacteroidota; class Ignavibacteria; order Ignavibacteriales; family Ignavibacteriaceae; genus DATKLQ01. Next base: position 2,803 of record DATKLQ010000437.1, read on the forward strand.
CCCGATCACTTCATTTTCAAGAAACAATTCATACCGGCTTTTAAAAACCGAAGGCTGACGGAGCATCAGAGTTTTTCCGGCATAATCGGATAAAACTTTACCAGGATTTACAGGATTATTAGGATACATGGATGTATGACCCGCCTGCTGGGAATGATTGAATGATTCCATTTTCCATATTCCGTTTACCATTTCCGCTATTGATATAGAGTTCCGGTATTTATAACAGGCTGAACTTCTCTTTCGGATACAAGAGCAACCATAAGATTGTTTACCATTGTCGCCTTCTTTTCTTCATCGAGGTTCACAATTTTTTGCTCGCTCAATGCTTTTAATGCACTCTCTACCATGCCTACCGCACCTTCCACTATTTTTTGTCTGGCTGCAACTATGGCCTGAGCTTGCTGTCTTCTAAGCATTGCCTGAGCTATTTCCGCTGAGTATGCAAGATGGCTTATTCGTGCTTCATTTACTTCAACGCCTGCAATTTCCAATCTCGACTGAACCTGCTTCTTTAATGCGTCCGCGACTTCCTGCGGACTGCCCCTTAATGTAGCTTTGTCTTCCTCCCCGTCATAAGGGTACTGGGAAGTAAGTGACCGGATAGCAGTTTCACTTTGAATGGCTACGAACTGTTCATAATTCTCCACATCAAAGACTGCCCTGGCAGAATCCGTAACTCTCCAAACAATTACCGCGGCAATTTCAATAGGATTTCCGTGAAGATCATTGACCTTAATTCTTTCGCTGTTGAAATTCCTAATTCTAAGAGTCACTCTTCTTTTTATTGTAAAAGGATTTACACACCAAAAACCTGACGTCCTTACCGTTCCAATATATTTTCCGAAAAAGATAAGAACCCTGGATTCATTAGGCTGTATTACCATGAAACCATTTAATAAAATCATCAGAATGATTAGGATAGGAAAGAAGATCCACAATAATTCAGGATCTTGAGTATCTGCAACAGTATATATTAAAAATACTTCTAAGATTATCAGAAGAAAAAAAAGGAATAGGCCAAAAAATCCGTTTATTTTTGCAGCCGGTTTTTCCGTAACAGTAGTCATTTTATACCTCTTAAAAAATGATATTGTAATGATATCACTTTAATATCAAATAATCAAGAGGTAAATAAAAATTTTTTATACAGATCTTATTTCTTCTTCACTAACAACTCTTTCTTTTTCATTTGTTTTCTCAGCATAGGCTGTTTCATATAGTTTAACCAGAAGAACAAATGTAGAAATTAAAAGTGGGCCAAAAACAATTCCTAAAATGCCGAAGATAGGAATACCGATAACAATTCCGGTTATTGTTATTAAGGGATGGATATTTCCGAGCCATTTATTAATCCAGAGCCTAAGAAGGTTGTCGATATTGGATACCGCAACAAAACCGAATATTATAACTCCGACGCCGTTAAAAGTATTTCCGGAAGCAATCTCAGCTAACCCTGCGGGTATAAAAGCAGCAGCGGACCCGATGACCGGGAGGAAAGAAAAGAAAAAACAGAGCAAGCTCCAGAATAAAGGATCCGGAGCGCCGAAGATTACCAGGCCGATCCCTAAAAGAAGCGCCTGTGCAAAGGCTATTATTCCCTGACCGATTACATTCGCGTGAGTCATGTTCTTAAGCTCATTTGCGAAATGAGCGCTGTTCTGCCCGCGGAAGGGCATATATTTAATAAGTGTTTCCTCGAATACTTCCATTTTAGTAAACATATAATAGAGGAAGAAGTACATCATTGAAACAGTAAGAAGAATGTCCAGAAATGTGTTTATAAAAGAAGAAAGTATCTCTATTGATACCGTACTTGCTTTATCTATTGCATTTTTAATGGTATCCTGCCCGATATTTTTCCCGATAAAAGTTTGAACTGTATTAATTACTTTTTTAATTGCCTGCGGATGATCCTTCAAATAAAGAATCTTATTGATCAGCATCCAGGTAACAGACATAAAAGGGATTATAATAATTATAAAAGAAAGAATGATTATGATGATTGAGGAGAGCTTTTTGTTCCACTTCTTCCTTTCAATCATTTTGATATACATCGGCTTAAAAAGCACATAAAGAACTATTGATCCTAGGATAGCTGTGTAAAGTTCATTTAAAGAATAAAAGAGAAATGCGCCTAAAATAAAGATTAGGGTAACGGCAATTATTTTACTTTGATTAATTGTATAGATTGACATTTTATTTCCTTATCTTTTAATAAATTTAAGAAATTAAAAAGGAGGTGAAGGTGATTAAGAATTTGCTTTGATTATCGATTGTGCTGATAAAATATTTGATACAAATTTTTTTCATGGGACTTTATTCTTAATGATTATATATTAGAGATTAAATTTGGAGAATAAGATGCATAAAAGAATTAATTTTGTTTTGTTTCTTTCGACAGTAATATTAGCAGGATGCGGTAAAGATGAGCAGCCGCTGCCGGAAGGCACTCATGCCGTAGAGGTTGAAGAGAGCATGGACGCTTCCCAATATACTTATATGAGAGTTTCAGAAGGTGATAATGAGTATTGGATAGCCGTGCCTAAAATGAAAGTGGAAGAGGGTGAAATGCTTTATTATTCAAAAAGCATGGTTATGAATAATTTTGAAAGCAAAACATTAAACAGAACATTCGATAAAGTCTTATTCGTCGATGATATTTCCAAGATACGCCCGACAGCATCAATGCCTAAAACTCCTATGATGCATCCCAAAGTGGAAACTATGCAGAATAAAGATATAAAGGTGGATCCTCTTAAGGACGGAAAAACTATCGGGCAGATATATTCCGAAAAAGATAAGATTGCCGGCAGCAAAGTGAGAGTAAGAGGAAAGGTTATTAAATACAATCCGGAGATAATGAGCAGAAACTGGATCCATCTTCAGGATGGGACAAGCTTCGGGGAAAATTTTGATTTGATGGTTACCAGCACAGATCCCGCCGAAGTCGGGGAAGTAGTTATTGCCGAAGGTATGGTGGCATTGAACAAAGATTTCGGTGCAGGCTATGTTTACCCGGTAATGATTGAGAATGCAAAAATAATTAAAGAAGAAAAGAAAGCCCTCTGATCCGGAGGGCTATTTGGTTATTTTTCTTTTTTTATCAAAATGAAGTGCGCAGGAGTTAATGCAGTATCTTAAACCTGTAGGATTCGGACCGTCATCAAAAACATGGCCTAGATGACTGCCGCATTTGCTGCATAGAACCTCGGTTCGATGCATGCCGAAACTTTTATCCTCCTCGAGATCAACATTCTTATCGATTACCGGCGCATAGAAGCTTGGCCAGCCGCTTCCGGAATCAAACTTGGTATCGGAGCTGAAAACTGGATTTCCGCACCCGGCACAATAATACATTCCATCTTCATTATTATTGTAAAGGCTGCCGGTAAATGCCCTTTCCGTACCTTTCTCCCGTAAAACGTGATATTCCTGATCGGTTAACATTTTTTTCCACTCGGAATCCGATTTAATTATCTTCTTATTCATATCATTTCCTTTTAACCTATTTTATTCAAATTTATAGTTTAACCTCTGCAAATTTAGGTTGTTCCAATTTAAAATTAATCCCGAAAAGGATTATTAAATATCACAAAAATATAAAAACTTAAACTGGCAGAACCATGACCAAGTTATAAATATCGAATATCTCGTCAGAGTCCGTAGACGCTGAGGGAGTCTGCTACCGACATCGAATATCGAATAATGAACACACTCTGCCTTTATGGAAATATGTGTTGGATATTTATTATTCAATGTTTTATGTACAAAATTTTTCTTTCCAATTTGAACAGAATTTAAGAACAAAGCATTAATCTTACCCGGTATTTCTTAATCCGGCAGCAATCCCATTTACAGTTGAACGGAGGAGTGAAAGGAGCTGTTTCTTTTTCTTGCCTGATATATTCCTATCCCGGTACTGTTTAATAAATCTAATCTGTATAAAACTTATGGGATCGATATACGGATTTCTTAAAAGAATAGATCTCTGAAGTGATTTATCGGAATCAAGGAGATCTGTTTCGCCGGCAATATTTAAAAGGATATTCAATGACCTCTCATATTCCTCATTAATCATATTAAAGATCTGCACTCCTGAGGAATAATCGCTGCACAATGAGATATATTCCTTGCCAATTATCATATCTGTTTTAAGCAGGACCATTTCAATATTATCGACAAGTACTTTAAAGAACTCCCATTTTTTGTACATTATTTTCAGGTCCTCCATAGTAATTACTCCCCTTTCAATACAAGAACTAATGGAATTACCGAAACCGTACCAGCCTGAGATGGTCTGGCGGTTTTGGGTCCACGCAAAGACCCATGGGATAGCTCTCAAAGTCCGGATATCATCGCCTGCGGATCTGGAAGGCGGACGCGAGCCGATTTCAATTCTTTCTATTATATCAATGGGAGTTGCAGTACGAAAATATTCCGGAAACCTCGGATGATTAATAAGCTGTTTATAATACTTAAAAGCCTCAGTACTGATATTTTCGAACAGTTCCTGAAATTTATCGGTATGGCCGTCTGCTTCCCTCAAGTCGGAGAATTTCGTTTCGGCTGTTTTAAGAATCACTGCGGAACCCATCAGCTCTAAGGATCTTTCGGCAATTTCAGGTATCAGGTATTTTGTTGAGATCATCTCACCCTGCTCGGTAATTTTAATTTTCCCGTCTATTGTTCCTTGCGGTTGAGCCAAGATTGATTCGCTTACGGGTCCGCCGCCCCTGGAAGTGCTGCCGCCTCTGCCGTGAAACAAAAGCAGCTCAATTCCCTTCTCATCGCAGATTTTTTTGATGCTTTTCTGAGCTTTATACAATTCAAAATTTGAGGTAACAATTCCTCCGTCTTTATTGCTGTCGGAATATCCTATCATTACCTTCTGAATTTTTTTTCGGAGGATGAGATGCTGACAATAGACCGGATTTTCAAAAAGCTCCTTCATTACATCCGCCGAATTTCTTAAGTCTTCTATTGTTTCAAAAAGGGGAAGTATATCGAGATCGCAGGAGATCATTTTTCCCTTATGAATTTTTATGAGCCCGGCATACCTTGCAAGGAAAAGAACGGACAATACATCGCTTACACTTGAACAATTGCTGATAATAAAATCATTAGCTGCTTCCGGCGAAATATTATCTTTTCCCCATTTAATTAATGAGATTTCGTTTATTATTTTTTTGGTAGAATTCTTAAACTTGTTTTTCTTTAAGGATGATGGCCTCATCAGCAGCTGAGTTAAAAGGTCGGCTTTCCTATTATCGTCCCACGATGAAAAATTCCCCGGAACATCAGAATGCTTAATGATATCATTTACTGCCATTCTAAGAAGAGACGAGTTTTGCCTGATATCGATTGAAACAAAATGGAATCCGAATGTCTTTACCTTATAAATAAACGGAAGCACCCTGTTCTCAGCAATTACTTTACCTTTATTATTGCACAGGCTACAATAAATCAGGTCCAAATCCTCAAGGAATTCCTCGGCATTCTTATAACCTTTTTTTTCATCATTTATGGTTTTAAGAAGCTTTCTAGAAATCAGGAAGAGCTTGCTCCGGTAAATTTCCGAAGGATCCCGCATTAGTCCGTCAGTCGGTTTAACCTTCAGAACGGCTCGGTCTTTTTCAACTGAATCAACCAGTTTCTTATCTGCGTGAATAATTATGGAGGAAGTGCTTAAATATGTATACAATGGATCGAGATCCTGCAGGTAAAGATTGATTATCTGTTTTTTATTGTTGAGCAGCGTTTCCTTTGTAATCTCTTCGGTAACAAAAGGATGGCCGTCCCTGTCTCCGCCCATCCATGAGCCGAATTTAATAAGCACAGGCGAGGAGGATTCAAAATTGAAAAATGATTCCAATTTCAGATTCAACCTGATGTAAAATTTAGGAAGGACATTATAAAGAATATCCTTAAAGAAAAACAAACCCCTTTGGATTTCATCTCTAACAGTTATTTTAAAGAATCTTATATCATTTGACTGCCACAGCAATGTAATCACCGTGTGAAGCTCCCGTTTGATTTCTTCCTCCTCTTCCAGGGTATGCTTAATCAGTTCTTTCTGCAGAAGAAGCTGGCTTATTCTCAAAATTTTTCTTAGGATTGTCTGGCGTGTCGCCTCTGTAGGATGTGCAGTAAAGACCGGAACTATTTCAATTGCCCCCAGAATATTTTTTATATTTTCTTTTGTCAAATTCTTTTTATTTAAAATTGACAAAGCCTCTTCAATTGAACCTTTCGGAAAAGATTCGTTTTTTGAAATCTCGGACCTGTAAGATCTGATCCGGTGCACTTCGTCCGCTGCATTGACCAGTATAAAATATGTTGAGAATGCCCTTACTACAGTATGCGTTTTTTTAACATCAAGCTTTTCAATAAGCGATATAATTCTATCATAAATATTATCGGTATAATTAGTACGCAGCTCTTTTGTCAATGCCCGCAGCTTCTCCTCAATATGAAATACTTCAGTTCCCTCCTGCTCTTTAAGAACATTTCCTAAAATTATTCCGAGCTCTCGGATATCCTTTTTTAGGGGTTCATCTTTTTCGGCAGCTTCCAGGGCATTAAGCGGACGTTTATTCATTTTCTTTAATTCTTAATTGATAACAAGCGTGTGATAAATATAATAAATCTGATTTCCCTTTAAAACCTGATTTGAATCAAGTTGTGTGATGAAAATTCTTACCTGCCGGTATATTCATGGATATTTTTATGCTGAGTTTATTGTCAGACTTTGCGATACCGATGAGGACGCTCCTTAAAGTAGTGGTGCTTGCCGTTTTGATGAGCTGGTTCGCCGCAAATGCGCAAGATAAAAGTGATGATAAAAACCCGGAACTATCTTTTTCCTGCGCCTGGTTTGATTTCATCCAGCACCGGAATGAAGCATTTGGATTGACGGTTGAATACAGATCATCGGAATATATATGGAACTTCAGGCCTTTTATCGGAATGATGACAACAGAAAAAGGCACTGCAGCAAGCTTTGCCGGATTATTAATGGATATTGTTTTATTCTCAAATCTCTATTTGACTCCGAGCTTTGCTCCCGGTATGTATTACTCGGGAAGGGGAAAGGAGATGTATTATGGTTTAGAGTTCAGATCGCAGATTGAGTTGACCTATAATTTAACATTCATCCGGCTGGGGATAAACTTTAATCATATCTCAAACGGACATTTATACAAAATTAATCCGGGTGTGGAAAGCCTCTCCTTCAATTTAATACTGCCTCTGAACTAATTTTGATTGAAAACGGGGAGGAGTTTATCTTTACTAAACGATTTTTATCTTTATACATAAAAATATGGATGCACCTTCCAGATTCCTTAAATTAAAAAACGAAATGAAAGAATTAGCTCATAAGGAAGTGAGCATATTGATAGTTTCATTTGTTATGATTTTTGGGATATGGCTTTTTATATTAATTTCGGAAGCGGTGGTACACGGATCGACCAAATCCTTTGATGAATGGGTATTGACTGCATTAAGAGATATGAAAAAAGAAGGTATGCCGATAGGCCCGGTATGGCTCGAAGAAGCAATGATAGACATTACCGCATTAGGGGGAGGAACAGTAATGTTTTTAATTACGGCAATCGTAGTACTTTTTCTAATATTGAAAAAAGAATATCAAAGCATGTGGTTTGTGCTGGCCGCAACAATCGGAGGTACATTATTAAGCTTCTGGCTTAAAGAATTAATCGGTAGAGATCGGCCTACTGTAGTAATTCATTTATTGAAGGTAACATCTCTCAGCTTTCCGAGCGGGCACTCGATGATGTCGGCAGTCGTATACCTAACGCAAGCATCCCTTTTAGCCCGGATTGAATCGGTCCGCAGAATTAAAATTTATATTATTTCCGTGGCGCTTTTTTTAAGCTTTATAATCGGGTTCAGCAGGGTCTACCTCGGAGTACATTACCCGACGGATGTAATCGGGGGGTGGGCAGTCGGTTCCGCATGGGCCTGCCTCTGCTGGATGATCGCCCGAACCATTCAAAAAAGAAAAAAGGTTAATTCATAAATTCTAATTTCCGAATTATAATTGTTCTAAATTCATAATTCAATCCCGGCAGAGAATGAATCAGGATAAAAAACATTTCATTAAATCAATTTCAATTTCCGGAGGTTTTTTAATCTTACTTTGGCTAATAAAGCTTACAGAAATTGTTTTTAATTTAAATATTATTCAATTCGCGCTTTATCCAAGAACCATACACGGTTTAACCGGTATTTTAATCTCTCCATTAATCCATGCAGACTTAAATCATTTAACGGCAAACTCGCTTCCTGTTTTTTTACTTGCTTTAGGCATTCTTTACTTTTACAAGAATGCTTCTCTTAAGGTCCTTTTGATAATATATGTTGTACCGGATATAGCCGTATGGCTTCTAGGGAGATCAGCTTTTCACATAGGAGCAAGCGGACTTATATACGGCTATGCTTCCTTCCTCTTCTTCAGCGGATTGATAAGAAGGGATCCGCGCTCCATCGCTTTAGCATTGCTTGTAATCTTCTTATACGGAAGCATGATCTGGGGTATTCTTCCACTGGATAAAAAAATCTCATGGGAATCACATCTATATGGCGCTTTAACCGGGATCGCCTGCGCTTTTATCTTCCGTAAATCCGATCCTTATAAAAAATATGAATGGGAAGATGAAGAAACCGAATTACAAGGATCCGGCGAGAAGGATTGACCTTCGGTTTATCATTAATTTCAAAATTATCCGGCTTATTTATTAAGAATAACCAACTAAAAAAACCGCATACAATTCCGATTATCCTTATTTAAATCCATCAAAAATAAAAAAAACAGCTTTTATATAAGCAGGGTTTATTTTTGAGATATAATGGACTAACTTATTTCGTTTTTAGAAAGGATACGATTATATTTAATGGAAGTAAATAATATCCGGCAGTACGGTCCAAATAATCTTGATGCCGGGGTTCTCAATGTACCTGAAGGCAGATTTAAGATGAATCGAAAAACCATATACTGGGTTTCTCAATTATCCGGCTGGATTTCGTTTGTTTTTTTGAATCTGATAATAATCGCCACGTTCGATAAGCTAAATTTAAGCAGGTTTGTCGTTTTCGGATCTTTAGTTGTAACCGGCATATTTTTAACGCATATATATAAAATAATCATTAAAAAAAGAGAATGGATAAACCTTCCTTTTAAAAAACTAATCCCAAGGGTTCTTCTATCAAGCATAGTTATCGGCAGCCTGATGAATGTTACAGCTCTTTTGATAAGCTTTCAGGCAGGATGGAATGATCCCTCCAAATTCAAATTTGGAATGGTAGCGATGGGTACGTTTAACCTCAGCGGTGTAATTCTCCTCTGGTCTTTAATTTATTTCCTTGTGCACTATTTTGAAAACTATAAAAAAGTGGAGATTGAATCTTATATTTGGGAAGCGGCAGTAAAAGATTTCGAACTTAAAACATTAAAATCCCAGCTTAATCCTCACTTTATGTTCAACGCACTGAACAGCATCAGAGCATTAATCCAGGAAGACCCGCAGAATGCACAAATTGCCGTGACAAAGCTTTCGAACATCCTGAGGTACTCTTTAAAAATAGAAAGAAGCGAAAGCGTGCCGCTGGAAGAGGAAATGCAGACGGTAGCAGATTATCTTGCGCTTGAATCGATAAGGTTTGAAGAGAGATTAAAATACAAAATTAATATTGATCCGAAATCGGCTAAAATAGAGATACCGCCGATGATGATTCAAACTCTGGTCGAAAACGGGATAAAACACGGCGTTTCAAAAAGAAAAGAAGGCGGAGCAATCTGCATAGATTCGATAATAAAAGATTCACGGCTGCATATAGAAATAAAGAACACAGGTAGAATTAAGGATGAGGATTTGAAAAATTCGAAAGGTTTTGGAATAAACAATACCAAACACCGCCTCAACCTGATATACGGGGAAGATGCATCTTTTAGCATTAAAAATAAAGCGGAGGATCAGGTAATAGCGGAAATAGTAATCCCAACCGGAGGTATAAAAAATGAAAGCTTTAATCGTTGACGACGAAAGATTAGCACGCGTCGAGCTGAGGCGCCTGCTGACCCCCTTTAAAGAGATCAACGTTGTTGGGGAGGCAGTCAATACGGAAGACGCCATGGAAAAAATAAGTAAGCTTAACCCGGAATTAATATTCCTGGATATCCAGATGCCCGGGAAGAACGGGTTTGAGCTCCTGGAGGAGCTGGACAGCGTGCCCACGGTGGTCTTTACTACCGCATATGATGAGTATGCTCTCAAGGCATTTGAATATAATGCAATGGATTACCTGCTTAAGCCTATAGAGCCGAAACGTCTGGAAGAAACAGTGAAAAAGCTGGTTGAGAAAAACCGGAAAGATCATATTTCTAAAAGTGAAAAACAGGTGCTTTCGGAAAATGATCAGATCTTTGTTAAAGACGGGGAACGCTGCTGGTTTGTAAAGCTTACTTCCATCCGTCTGTTTGAATCTGAAGGAAATTATGTCAGATTATATTTTGATGATGTAAAACCTTTAATACTAAGAACTCTAAATTATCTGGATGAACGACTTGACAACAAAACCTTTTTCAGGGCAAACAGGAAACACATAGTAAATTTAAAATATATAGATAAAGTTGAACAATGGCTGAACGGAGGACTGCTGGTAAAAATGAAAGATGGTTCCAAAATAGAGGTATCCAGAAGGCAGTCTGTTAAATTTAAAGATATGATGAGCTTGTGAGGGGAGTAATGGAATTGGAATGATGGAATATTGGAATGATAGAATATTGGAATGAGCGGCGTTCTAAGTTTCAAACATTGAATTTCGAATAACGAACACCGAATACATTACCGATTCTTTGACTGGAAGCTGGAAGGTTGAATATGTAGCTGGTGTGTTTCCTTTTTCACACATTATTCCACTTCCATTATTCCAAGAGCAAGTATCCTAAGAATGAAATTAGTTAAATATTTCCCAAGCTATTCCGAACCTGATGCTTCTCGCAGGCATGGGGTAGTACGGCACAATAAAATAATCCTCATCCAGCAGGTTTTCCCAGGCAAAGTAAGCAATCGCGGATTTTTGGATTTCGCCGGCTAGGGTGAAATCGATTCTTGGGCGGGAAATCCCTGTTTCATTCGGAGGTTGAGTAACTAACTGCTGGCGGCTGAAGTTATATAGTGCAAATCCAGTTTTCAGTACCAGGCTTGAATCAAAGAGAATATCATTATAAAAAATCCCCCCTCTAAGGTAAAACTGATTATAAAAAGTATTTTCATCAGGTATATTCATTAGTGCTTCTAGTTTAAGCTTCCAAAAAAGATATTCGGCTTTAATCCCAATACCGCTGCTATTTGGATGACCAATAGCTTTAATCTCTGAACCTAGCAACTTTCTATTATAAAATTTTAAATCAAATAAAAGATTGTTCCCCGAATAAGTGGCTCCAGCTTCAATAGTTTCGAAATCCTCAATATCTGATGCGAATTCAACCCTGGAATAGCCTAAATAGGATTTAATTTCATTACTGCATTTATAAAATATATCAGTTCCGGCCCCATTGGAGACAGCCGCTGCATAAGAATTTACCTTATCTGTACTGCTGTATTTATAAAATAATGAAACAACCAAGCTGCTGTCTAAAACAGTTAAGGAGAGGATTGGAGAAACCGAGAGAACATTATAATAAGCCCGGCTTTTTGTCATAATGTTTACAGGATCATACTTAAGTTTATCTCCGTAAAGAAAATCCTGATATTCATAATTAAAATTTATTTGCGAACTGAAAATTCCTATATTATAATTTTCTTTTAATGCAGCTCCCAATATTTTATTTTTTATATCTGTACTAAATGATCCTATATTGGTAATTTCATCGAGATAAAATTTATAATAAAGATTAAGATCCGTTTTTAAATTCTCTTCCGGATTCCAGAGCATCCTTAGCCCGAAATGGTGCTGTTTAATTTTTTGAAGAGCATTAGGCTGCACGACAATCGCTAAGTTTTCATTGTAAAGAAGGCTGTCCACATTTGAAGTAATCCGCCGGATACTGTCAACATCAACTCCGCCGTTTACTCCTGTTTCGGAATGTACGAAGTAATAGCTGCCGATCAGATTAATTTTATTGGATAAAAAATATTTTAATTTTGCGCCTGCCTGCCAGATGCTGAAGCCGCTGTTCTGAAAGCCTTCACTCTCCTCAGTATTCCTGTTTGTTATATCGGCAGAAAAATCTAATCTCTTAGAAAGCATGGCGCTGAATATTCCGTCGAACATTGCTTCGCCGGAAGGACCTTCATAATATTTTATTCTAGAATACGGAACCTTGGGCATAAAATCCTTAGTTAATAAATTAACGCTGACAAGATTATTAACCGGTCCGTAAAGAAACCCTCTAGGTGCAGGAATTATTTCTATTGAATCTATTGATTCCGATTGGACATTATTGAGATCAATCGAATTCGAATTTCTATCATTAATTAAAATCCCGTCCTGAAAGTAGTTTATAGAATTGAAGCCGGTTCCGTAGAGCAGGACTTCATTAGGCTGTCCGACAAAACCTTTATCGAGAACAAAAGTGAACGGAAAAAGCTCCAGGAAATCTGCCGTATAGCGGTAGTCGGTAAACATCATTTCCCGGTTGGATATAAAAAAGCTTCCGGTGTAAAAAGGAGATTGATGAATTGCAGCTAAAGTATCTTTTCTTATAAGTTTCAAAGAATCACTAAGGAGAGCTGTAGTATCTGCCGCCGTACTGTCCCGTTTCAGTGAATCTGAAATTACGGCAGGAGTTTGCAAAGTGTCGGAATTAATTTGAGAATAAAGATTTGTCAGAAGAACTAAAATGAACAGAAGAAACTTTATTTTCATCAATTAAGCTGAAATATTCAGGCAAAATATTTTGATCTGAAAATAAAGAATTATACTAAAAGCTACAAAATATCCGGGGTGATGAAGATGAATAAGGTTCTATATTATAAATAAAAAAGAAAAATAAAATTGAAAATAATTTTTTTATTAAGAAAATCTTTTTATTTTCGCATGAAAATATAATTCACAACTTAAATACGAGGGTATACTAATGGCAGCTAAATCTTTGACCAAAGCGCAGATATTAGACCACTTGGCCAAAAAAACCGATACATCGAAGAAACTTGCCGGGCAGTTCCTGGAGGAGCTTGTAAGCTTAGCTCACAAGGAAGCAAAAAAATCTTTTGTGCTTCCCGGGCTGGGAAAACTTGTCGTTATCGACCGGAAGGAAAGAATGGGCAGGAATCCTGCTACGGGTGAACAGATCTTGATTCCCGCTAAAAAAGTCCTAAAATTCAGAATAGCAAAAGCTGCTAAGGACGCAATCCTGCAGAAATAAACCCGGTTGATATTCCAGATATTAAGACTCACTCCTGTTCTCTTAAACAGGTTTACGGTGAGTCTTCTTTTTTTATGTAAGTAACCCGTTAAGACACTGCCCATAATTATGAAATATATTAAAAGATCAATAGCCTTTCTTCTCTTCCTTTTAATCAATGCTGAAGCTCAGGAAATTAATGACATCATTCCTGTTATAAACTTAACTGCAGGCAAAACGGATTCAATCTTAATCAGCGATCTTTTCTATTCCGAAAAATATAACCCGGATTTCAAAGCAAATAACGATATTGAGATCGGTTTTAATCCTGCTACGAATTATATATATCTTACACCGGTTGAAAAATTTAAAGGGCTAGGTTTAATTGAATTCACAATGGGGAATCAATCCTATCAAATTCCTTTTTTTTCAAAAAGAAAAATCAATTGGTTGTTCAAATACAAACCCGGAAGAAAGCCTGAAAAACTTAATCTCTTCGGAACATTTAATAATTGGAATAGGGAAAATATTCCCATGCTCGATAAGGAAGGAAACGGGATCTACGAGGCATCCGTTGATTTGGATCCGGGAAGATATGAGTACAAGTTTTACACGGACGGTAATGAAATATCGGATCCCGGGAATCCAAATAAAACTCCGAGCGGCGTTGGAGATTTCAATTCCGTTCTGTTTATCGAAGAGCCAAACAAAACTAAAAACTATCTTCACATTTTAAAGAAAAATAAAACCGGAGAGGGAATTCAACTTACTTTCTTTTCTGTAAATAATTTCGAGAATAACATAAACGAAAAAGATATCATTGCACTCCTGGACAATAAGAAGTTATCCGGAAAGTCTTTAAAGATTTCGAAGAGTGAAATAAATGTTATTCTTGATAATGCGCAATTAACCGAAAATAAAATTTTAAGAATTGCCGTTAATAAAGACGGCTCGGCTTCAAACATAGAATCAGTTTACCTTAAAAATATAAGATCAAAAAATAAATTTGACTGGCATGACGCAATAATATATTCCTTAATGATTGACCGCTTCAGCGATGGTGACAGCTCAAACAGCATTCCCGTTGTTCATCCGCAGCTCTCGGTCAAAGCAAATTACCAGGGAGGAGATTTTAAAGGGATAATAAATAAGATTGATGAAGGTTATTTTGACTCACTCGGTATAAATACTATCTGGTTATCCCCTGTTATTGATAATACCGACAGTGCATACCGGGAAACCCCTGAGCCTCACAGGCTTTACACCGGGTACCATGGTTATTGGCCTGTCGATCCGGCCAATGTCGAAGAGCATTTCGGAAATTTTGAGCTTCTCAAAGAACTGGTCCGGAAGGCTCATGAACACGGAATAAAAATATTATTGGATTATGTTGCTCACCATGTTCATATAGAGCATCCGTTCTGGAAAGAGCACCGGGACTGGTTCGGGCAGCTGAAACTCCCCGACGGCAGGTTAAATTTGAGATTGTGGGATGAGCAGCGTCTTACAACCTGGTTTGAACCGTATATGCCTTCATTTGATTACACTAAATCAAAAGAAGCACTCGATACTATGACGGACAATGCAGTTTGGTGGCTTAGGGAAACAGGGGCAGACGGATTTCGTCATGATGCGGTGAAACATGTTCCGAATGAATTCTGGAGAACACTTACAAAAAAGCTGAAGCAGCAATTCCATGGAACGGATCATATTATTTACCAGATTGGAGAGACTTTCGGCAGCTACGATTTGATCAGCTCTTATGTAAATAACGGTCAGTTGAGCGCCCAGTTTAATTTTAATCTTTACGATGTCGCCACAAAAACTTTTTTGGATACAAATTCCAGTTTTTCCGAATTAGACATAGAGATGAATAAAACATTCAGCGTTTACGGCAATAATCATTTAATGGGAAACATAATCGACAGCCACGACAAAGTAAGATTTATGGCTTATGCCGACGGGGATGTTCCCGTCGGGGGAAGAGGTGCCGATGAAATCGGCTGGAATAATCCGCCTGAAGTAAATTATGATCTGAGCTATAAAAAATTGAAGTTATATTTCGCTTATTTGCTTACTATTCCGGGGATACCGGTAATTTATTATGGCGACGAGTTCGGGATGACCGGCGCCTCCGACCCGGATAACAGAAGAATGATGAGATTCGGCAGTCAGCTTAACGCTGAGGAAGAAGGAACTTTAAATGATGTCGAAAAAATTATTCATCTGAGGAAAAATCATTCGGCATTAAGATATGGAGATTTCCAAACTCTTCAGGCCGATAAAAATATCTACTCATTTCTTCGTTCGGATTCCGACGAAAGAATTTTAGTTATTTTAAACAAGAGTAATTCATCTTGTAAGGCAGCTTTTAAATTTCCTTCTTATTACAAATTAACCAGCGCTGTCAATCTTACAAACGGGAAAAAAGAAGAAATTAAGGCCGGCTCATTCTCAATCAATGTTGAACCGCTAGGTTTTAAAATCTTTTCCGTTAAATAATTTCAAAAATGCCGACGGATGCAATGACTTTTAAATTACTTATTATTTTACCCGCTGCTTCATTTATATTTCTTTCCTGCACAAAAGAAAAGAATAACGGCAGCTTAAATGAATTTGAAAAAAAAATGGACAAGATTTCGGAGCAATATATAAAACTGGTATTGAATGCCGGGAAGTATGACCCGGATTTTGTAGATGCCTATTACGGCCCCAAGGAATTAAAGCCTGCAGAAAAAAAACCCGCAGAGGATGATTCAACCGGGTTAAAAAATCTTTATGATGATTCCGGGAAACTATTAGATATGCTTGATTCCATCTCTCATTATCAAGCCGATGAAATTGATCTTCTTCGCTATAAATATTTGTACAAGCAGCTGCTTGCGGTAAGGACAAAATTATTTATGATCAGAGGAGGAAAATTAAGTTTCGATGAAGAGTCAAAAGCATTATACGATGCAGTTGCCCCAGAACATGATGGGGCATATTTTCAAAAAATTCTAGATGAACTTGATAAGGAACTCCCGGGAAGCGGTGATATACAAACACGGCTGAATAATTTTAAAAAATCTTATATCATCCCAAAAGCGAGACTTGATACCATATTCCAAACGGCAATAGCCGAATGCAAAAAAAGGACGTTAAATTATATAGACTTGCCGAGAAGCGAAAATTTTAAAGTTGAATATGTAACCGGAAAGCCATGGGGAGGTTATAACTGGTACAAAGGTAATTTCTTCAGCTTGATTCAAGTAAATACAGATCTGCCTATTTATATTGATCGTGCAGTTGACATTGCCGCGCATGAAGGTTACCCGGGTCATCATGTTTATAACACGATGCTTGAAAAGAGCTTAGTTAAAAAAAGGGGATGGCTGGAATTTACAGTTTACCCTCTCTTCAGCCCGCAGTCTTTTATTGCAGAAGGAACCGCCAACTACGGCATTAAGATGGCTTTCCCGGGAGATACCAGAATTAAATTTGAGAAGGAGGTCCTTTTCCCGTTGGCAGGCTTGGATTCGTCCAAAGCCGGAAAATATTATAAAATTTTAGAGATGACATCTAAATTATCATATGCCGGAAATGAAGCTGCGAGAAATTATATCGACGGTAAATGGACTAAAGAAGAAGTTATAAACTGGCTGATGAAATATTCTTTAATGTCTCCAGAACATGCGGAAAAACACTTCCAATTTATAGAAAAATATCGAAGCTACGTAATAAACTATAATCTTGGGGAGGATCTAGTAAAAGATTATATAGAAAAAAACGGGGGCGCTGAAGATAATCCGGATCAAAGATGGAATTTATTTGAAAGATTAATATCATTGCCGCAAATCGCCTCAAACTTGAAGTGACAGAATTATTCATTTATCCCGGGTTCTATTTAAAAAGCGTGGGTTCAGTGTGAAAATAGTCCGCAGCCTGAAAAAAGAAAAACCATTTTACATTGTGCTCGCTATATTTTTATTCTGCATTCTCTGCGAAGTTATCTTCATTTTATTTCTTAATTCTTCAAGGCTAATATACACCGTTGATGATTCCTATATTCATTTAGCCCTAGCCGAAAACATATACATAGGACATTACGGTATAAACACGGGAGAATATTCATCGCCGTCTTCCAGCATTCTCTGGCCGTTTTTGCTGGCTCCGTTTTCCCGAACCGGTTTCGGGTACTTAATCCCTTTAATAATTAATTTTTTTTCAGCAGCTGCCTCAATATTAATTCTATGGTTATTTATAAAGGCTGCATTACTTCAAAATCTTCCGGACAACAAAAAAGAGATAGGTTTTCTTTTATTACTAATACTAATCCCTGCATTAAATTTAATCGGGCTAATTTTTACAGGGATGGAACATTCAATCCAGGTTTTTTTAACAATATTAATAATTTACGGACTAATATCCTTTATCTATAAAGAAAAACATCCATCATGGCTATATGCTGCTATAGTTATTGCCCCTTTAATCCGGTACGAAAATCTATCCGTTTCTTTTGCTTCCTTATTATTTCTTTTTTTGACAGGTAAAAAAAAGAATGCACTTATTTCCTTCAGCGCCATAATAATTTTATTAACTGTCTTCTCCTTATTCCTTTTAAATTTAGGTCTTGAAGCATTGCCTATATCTATTTTGGAAAAAGGTCAGGTAAGATCATCCGGG
>DATKLQ010000438.1:0-11256 GCA_035542335.1 Ignavibacteriaceae bacterium
CGGATCCGGACCCATTACAAAAGCTTTCCCTTTTTTAGAAAGGAATTCATTAATTGGTTCAAGCGGGACGGATTTCATCTTAATAATTTTATTTGGAGCATAGTAGCTCAGTATCTTTCCATTATTATCAAGAAGGTAAACTTCCAAGCTTGGATTAATCACCATGACATTGTGAAAAGTATTTTTAAGCACCGAATCATTAATCTTCCCATTTATAAAATAATCTGCCTCGGAAGCAATATGTAAAGCAACTTCCGCATTTAAGTTTTGGTTAGCCTCCTGGAAGTACATTTCCGCCGTGAAGGCAGAGATGTACGTATATATTACAGAAAGAATCAGGAGGATTAGGAGAAAAACGGTCCCGATTTTCCAAATAATACTATGAAAGAAACGGGTTATTCTATTTTTCATAAAAGACTAGATTTGTTCCGGGAACATTCCGGCTACTTTTCCACAAGGTTTTCAAGATCATTAAACCGGTATCCGGTACCCCACGAAGTCAAAATATATTTTGGACTTGAGAGGTCTGATTCAATTTTCCCTCTTAACCTGTTTATATGGGAATTTACTGTATGCTCATATCCGCTGTACTGATAGCCCCAAAGAATATTCAGCAGCTGTTCGCGTGTATATGTCCGCCCCGGGTGCGCAGCCAGCAAATGAAGAAGATCGAATTCTTTTGGAGTCAGCTCGATTCTTCTGCCGTTCTGCAGCACTCTTTTTTTAGAAACTTCAATTACTAAATCTCCAATTACGATATCTCCCTGTTCACCGGTTTCTTTCTGCAGAATTTCCACCCTTCTCAGTATAGCTTTCACCCTGGCTATAAATTCCCTTATGCCGAAAGGTTTGGTAAGATAATCATCCGCACCGAATTCCAATCCCAGCACCTTATCCAGCTCTTCGGATTTTGCAGTTAGCATTAATATAGGCGTATAATTTTCTTTCGTACGGACCTGTCTGCAAATTTCCAGGCCGTCAACCTTGGGCAGCATTAAATCAAGAACAATTAAATCATAGCTGCCGCTTACAGCACTATTCAGCCCTGTTTCACCGTCGTAAGCATTCGTAACCGTACAGCCCATATCTTTTAAATGTATCTGTATCAGATCGGAGATATTTTTATCATCCTCTATTACGAGAACATTTTTCATTTGGAATTTTCCTTTTTTTATCATCAACTTACCGGGTAATTATCACATAAAAATCACGGATTCCGCATTAAACTATAAACCGGGCAGAAATTTTCGAAGAAGGATTTTAAAGTTCAAATAATGGAAGTAAATATTTTTGATTTAAAGCACCTGCATTATTAGCATTCAACTAAAAAACTCAAATTTTTAATTATATATGCATAATATGATTGAAAATGAAAAATCTTTACATGGAGAAAAAAACTTATGCCTGAGCTCCCGGATGTAGAAACATTCAGAAGATATTTCAATAAGACCTCTCTGAACAAAAAAATAGTAAAGGCTGAAGCCGTCAGGTCAAGGGTCATAAAGGGTATATCACCTCAAAACCTGCAGAAAAAATTAAAAGGAAATACTTTTAAATCGACTGAAAGGCACGGCAAGTACCTAATTGCCGCAACATCAGGGAATAAATTCCTAATTATGCATTTCGGAATGACAGGCTCTCTTAGTTACTTTAATGACTCCGAAGGACCGATGAAACATGTTCATCTTCTTTTAACGTTCCAGAATAATTACAAATTAGCTTACAGGGATCCGAGAACGTTCGGGGCAATTTATTTTGAAGAAAATAAAGAGGCTTTTTTAAAAAGAAAAAAATTAGGCCCCGATCCTCTAAAAGGCAATTACAGCTTCTCAAGTTTTAAAAAAGCAGCTGAAGGTAAAAAGGAAACTCTCAAAGCATTCCTCATGGATCAAACTATACTTGCAGGAATCGGGAATATTTATTCCGATGAGATATTATTCGATGCGGGAATACACCCTGAAAAGCCTGTAAATAAATTGAGTAAGTCCAAGAGCAAGGAATTATTTTCTTCAATGAAAAAGGTTTTAAGAGATTCAATAAAATATGAAGCAGACGCTTCTAATTTTCCTGATGATTATTTATTAAATTACAGGAAAAAAAATGCTGAATGCCCTAAATGCGGAGGCAAGATAAAAAAGATAACTATTGCGGGGCGCTCATCTTATTTTTGTCCAAACCATCAGAGATAATTATTCAATTACGTAAGCTGCAGGTAAAAAAATTAGATCTTAGCTCACAATTTCAACAATAAATTACGATGAAATTCGGCAGCATAAATTTCCGGACGTCAAATGAGGATAAAATTTTCTTCCCGGATGACGGAATTACAAAAGGTGAAATAATAAACTATTATAAGGACATTGCCGGATTAATGGTCCCGCAGTTAAAGGAAAGACCGATAAGCATGCTTCGTTATCCCGACGGAATTAATGGTGAGGTTTTCTTTCAGAAACAGGCTTCCGGCTATTTCCCGGGCTGGATAAAAAAAGTGCGTCTAAAAAAAGAAGGAGGATCCGTTAAGCACGTGGTCTGCAATAATGCCGCAACTTTAGTATATCTTGCAAACCAGGCCTGCCTAACGCCTCATATTTGGCTCAGTAGAACGGATAAAATAAATTATCCGGACAGAATGATTTTCGATCTCGATCCGTCAGATGAAGATTTTGAAAAAGTTAAAAAATCTGCCGGGCATCTGCTTAAATTTTTGAGTGAACAATTAAAGCTGCATGTTTTTTTAATGACAACCGGTTCACGCGGGATTCATCTGATAATGCCTCTGATTAGAGATAAAAATTTCGATGAGGTAAGAGCTTTTTCCCAGGCAGCCGCAAAAAGGATCATTATTAAATATCCCGAGCTGATGACAATGGAAGTAAGGAAGGAGAAGAGAGGCAAAAAAGTTTTTATTGATACGGCCAGGAATGCATATGCACAGACAGCCGTAGCCCCTTTTGCCGTCCGTGCATTAAACGGTGCTCCTGTCGCGGCACCTTTATCTCACGATGAATTATTCAGTAAAGATTTAAATCCCCGGCAGTTCAATATTAAAAATATCTTTGAAAAGTTAAGAAGCACGCCAGACCCATGGGAAAATATCGGAAGGAAGAAAAATTCTTTAGTTAAAGCTGAAAAACTGCTCGGGAAATTACTTTGAAATTAGTTAGTGTAAAAGACTTCTTGAAATATAATCTTTAAGGACATATTAAAAAAGATCTATTTAATTTATCTGCAAAATCCGTATCGGGAAAAATGATTAATCTCTGCGTCCTTAACTTCCAGCAGCCCACGCAGAGCATCAATAGTCATGCTTTTATATTTTACCGGTTCGAAAGCCCCGTTCGGATTTACGTATACAAAATCTGCTGTTTTCCAATCAATTCTGCTTAGATCAATTCCTTCAAATTTCATATCGAGATATGCAGGCCTGTTGAAAACCGAGGGAGGATCAAAGCTGATTGTACCGTTCACATCATCAATCGTCATTTTAATTAGTTTAGAACCGGTAAAGGAAGCTGGTTTAAATTTAATCTTAGAAAAAATTTTAACTATTCCCGAAGAACTTTTATATTGTTTGTCAATTAAAACCTCGCCGCCAATATTTCCATTAATAAGATTAGTTGCAGAAAATGTTGCTTCGACTTGTTCCCCAGATGATTTAGGAAGGCTAATTAAGGTTCGATCATCGGTTCCTGGCTGTATTGAATTTTCAACTGGATTTTCCTTAGTACAACCTGATAACACCATAACAAAAATGATTATAGCGGCTAGGCATGCTTTAAACATATGCAGACTCCGATCACTTATTTTAGTTTCTCATTTCAAACATTATTCCATTATTTATGCAAAATTTCTTTATTTTGAACTATTTTTGTGCATCAAAAATCTTATAAATTTATTCAATTTAGAACATTTCAATTATAATTAGGGAAAAATGCACGGATGGTTGATATAGTCAGACTTTTTGCTGGAGTTCTTTGAGAAAATGTCCCAAATAGCAACAATAAAAAGAGAGCCCAAAATCAAAAAATATTTATTTTATAAGGGAATCCATTAGGTGTGCTATAAAAGAGATTTCATCCTGGTTAATTGTGTGAGGCATGTTTTCGTAAATTCTTTTGTTTACATCCCCCTTAAGTTTCTTAAAAATTTCAGCCGTTAAATTTACCCTCTCCAAGGGGATATGCGGATCTACATTGCTGCAGCCTAAAAAAACAGGCGTGTAATTTAAATTCCCGGAATAATTTTCCTCAAATATTTTTTGACCGATTAATCCTCCGCTTAATCCGGCTATTCCTCCATACCGCCAAGGATTCCGGGCAGAAAATTCCAAAGCCAGACAAGCTCCCTGGGAAAATCCAAGAAGGATAATCTTTTCTTTATCAATCCCTTTATGGTTTAAATCCGAGATTACTTTCTCAATTTTTTTTATTCCCGAACTTATGCCGGGTTCATTCTGCTCTGCCGGATAAAGAAAACTATAAGGATACCATGTGTTATTATATGCCTGTGGTGCAGCAAAAAGAAAGCCTTCACCAGGAAGATCCGATGCAATTGTCAGTATTTCTTCAGCACTTGAACCTCTGCCGTGCACCATTACCACCGCAGCTTTAGCTTTTTCAATGGTTTCCCCGTCGAAGAAAACCGGAGTATCCTTGTGCGGATCGGCAGTAGTCATCATTAATCCCAATTATCCTTTCTAAAAAGCGCATTAAAAAAATTTAAGATTAAAAAGAGTTCGTAAAAAATTTGGAGATAAATAATTTGCAAAGGGTTAAATCCATAACCGAATTTCCTCTGAAATATCAGGACTAACAACAAGTCAGCCGAAATTTTTATAAAGAAGAGAGAAAGGAATAATGGATTTATAGCTGAGAGCAGAGGGGAAAAAAGAAAAAAGAGGCTAACCAAGTGCCAAGAAGCAAGGAGAACCTGATGAAACGGCAGGTAATGAAAAGAAGTCTTGGTATGTCTTGATTTCTGTTTTAAATAATCATTCAGATTTTTTTTTGTAAATGAAAATACCTTAGTCCCGTTAAAAGCAACAGTTCCAATCTTTAACTTTTTTTTTAATGCTTCCCTCAAAAGGAGATCATCATCCCCTCCCAATGCATCTAGCGTATTGAAGTAACCATTCAACCTTAGAAAAGAACTTTTTTGGAAAGCAAAATTCCTAGCTGATGCAGAGTATGGAATTCCCATGCCGGCAGCTGCAAAAGTAATCAATGAGCTCCTCAGGTTTTCAAAGCAAGAAATTTTATTAATAATATTTCCGCCCGCAATAAACGGTGCAATTCCAAAAAGTAAATCATATCCTTCCGAAAATTTTGCGGAATAGTTTTTCACCCATTCCTTTTCAGGAATACAATCAGCATCCGTTATCATAATATATTCACCGCATGCATTTGAGATTGCATAGTCGAGAGCTCCTTTTTTACCCGGGAGCTTTTTTTTATCTGCCCGTAAAATTTTAATATTGAAATAAGCTTCGGCAGTTTTCAATGCCGATTGATAAGTGCAATCAGTTGAATTGTCATCAACGATTAGGATTTCAAGTTTTTCGGCTGGATAATTAATCTTTGCTAATGATTTAATTAAATCCGCAATTAGTAATTGTTCATTTTTTGCAGCGATTACTATTGAAAATCTTTTATCGAACAGATAACCGGCATCCTCTTCTTGTCCTGAAAAATTTTTAAAAACATAATATGCAATTAACAAGCAGCCTATGATAAACAAAACCGCAGGCAGGGAAATAAAATAAGGCATTAAAGAAATAATTAATTAATTCAACTGACCCGCAAATTTATAAGCACGGATCTTTTTTATGATCAGATTTTTGTATACGAATCGGATTTAATATGATTGTAAGGGAGACTTACTTTCGGCAGCGCCTTTTCAATTTCTTCCCTGCGGCTTTCGAGCCACGGCGGAAGCTTCAGAGAAGTCCCCAGAGTTTCTTTCGATTCGTCGGTCATAAATCCCGGCGGATCGGTAGCTATTTCAAACAATATATTTCCCGGCTCTTTAAAATAAATCGAATGAAAATAATTTCTGTCAATTACAGGCGTAACATTGTAGCCTTCATCAATTAATTTTGCCTGAAGAGCGATCTGTATTTCGTCATCTTTTGCTCTCCATGCAACATGATGTACAATGCCTATTCCCATTCTTCCGGGCATCATATTAGGATTTACCAGTACATCAACATATGTACCCGGTCCTCCGGAACCGCTTTCAATTCTTAGACGGTTATCCTCCTCGGAAACTTTTCTGAAGCCGAGAATGGAGATCATTAGTTCAAGCGTACGGTTGGATATTTCCTCGGAAAGTGTTACGCTGTGAAAACCTCTGACGGCAAAATTTTTCGGGATATCGCTATTTTCAAACTGGTGCCTATTATCCCTTGGAGATGCAACCAGTTCTATTTCAATTCCATCCGGATCTTCGAATAAAATTAAATCTTCATTAAATCTTTTAAATGGTCCAGTGACGTTTATATTCAGTTTTTTAAGTCTTTCAATCCAAAACTCCATTGCCTGCGGAGGAATTGAAAATGAGACTGCTGTTAATTGACCGACTCCTTTTTTTCCTTTAGCTCCCTCAGCAGACCAGGGAAAAAAAGTTAAAATAGTTCCGGGATTCCCTGTTTCATTTCCAAAATAAAAGTGGTAAGTGTGCGGGTCGTCGAAATTAACGGTTTTTTTTATAAACTTTAAACCAAGAGTACCTGAATAGAAATCCAGGTTCTTCTGCGGGTCTCCCGCAATGGCTGTTACGTGATGAATACCCCGGACTTCCGGCTTTGCTATACTGCTTTTTAAAGTTTTACCCGAATTCATTTACTATAAAATAATAAAAAATCTCAACTAGTACAGTTTATTTCAATTATAGAGTGATGAATGTTTCGCGGGAATTTTTTGAAAGAAGGAAAATTAAAATAATTAAACCGATCTTTATTTGTCTTACTTAATTATTTCAGAGATCTGTTTGAATTCATCTGTTCCGGAGATGTTCAAGAGCTCAAATAAAATTGCCTCGGCAGTGGTAATTTCAGCTCCGTGGTGCCGCAATCTGTCTAGTGCAAACTGGTAATCGGTTTCTTTCCGCGAAGAACAGGAATCGGCAGCTAAATTTACCTGGAATTCGTTTGCTAGCAGATCGAGAACGCTTTGCTGAACACATACATGTGTTTCTATGCCCGCAATTATTACCTGTTTAACATTGTTATCCTTCAATCTGGTAATAAATCCTTCGGCCCCGTAGCAGCTGAAATTCATCTTTTGAATCGGGCTCAATCCTTCCAGCTCCTTTAGCAGGGACGCTGCTGTCGGCCCTAATCCTTTCGGATACTGCTCCGTATAGAATATGGGTATATTCAGGATTTTAAATCCTTTAATTAACTTCAGAGAATTTTCCACCACCTGTTCCTTGTGATACATTACATTTAAGATTTTTTCCTGAATATCAATCAGCAGGAGTGCGGATGAATCCCGGCTTAAAAGCTTTTCATTTTTTTTAAGTGTTGTGCTCATTTTCATTTCCCTTCATAATTAATTTATTTCTTGTCTGTCCCATAAATATTAATAAATAGGATCCATGCCATATTTTCCGCAGGAGTACATCATTAATAATGATGCCAGATCAATCAGCGCTTTTTTCTGATCCTCAATATAAATTACAAGATCATAAACCTCAGCAACAAACTGCAGATTTTTTAGAACTCTTCCAAGCTCTTTATAAGAAGGCAGACCATGCCAATGTGCAATCTGCCTTACCAAAAGATTCTCATGCCTTCTTAAAAATTCATTAAAAGAAATTGTTCTTTTGGAAAGAGGGGTTCTCGGCCGGCAGATGTTAATCAGGTCGTTGAAGTAAGTATCCCATTTTTCAGCCAGCTCTTTATTCCGGTCGCGCATTACATACCTGGCTTTTTCCAATGAGAATTTTGCCTTTGTCACCGGCTTAAATCTTGAACTCAATGCATAACCGTCATAACTAATATAGCCTGTATCATCATCTACATATTTCCATCTTTTCGCAAGCTGCTTTGCCGTGTAAATTACGATTACCTTATCTTTCCCGCTATCGACAACAATGAATTTATTCTGCTGTTCATTAATTACAGTAAACCAGTGCTCCCAGTTATCAACGCTGAGTATGCAGGGATTCCCTTCTTTCAGATTAATAATAAGAGCCTTGATTGCATCTTCAGGTGTTTCTCTCCTGAAATATTTCATTTTACAATTATAATATTTAGCGGCTTTAGCCAAACCGATTTCGTCGGTTCCATACCACCAGGTGCTCCCCGCTCTCTTCCCGATTTCCCTTTCATTTTCAAAACGGCCTAGCATTACTAGCCCGTATTTCAATGCAAACGGTCCGCACTGGTATTTATAAGGCTGGGGATAAAAACTCATAGTTGAAAAAATTTTTATGAATCAATTTAAGTATTGAAAAGAATTAAATCATCCTAAAAAATTTTGCAGAAAACCCATTTTTCCTTATTTTGGAGAGTAATAATGGAAAACTTGAAAATAGCAATAGTTTATAATGAGCCGAACCCTGAATTGCCTCAGCAGTCAGCTCAGAGAGGAAAAATTCGGGAAAATTCTACTGTAAAAGCATCGGACAAACTTACGGCTACCGAAGAATTTGAAATTATAAGGAAGGCTCTTGCCGATGAAGGATTTAATTCATACCTGCTGAATATTTCAGATGATATTCAGGTAATTATAAAAGATGCAAAAAAAAATAAACCCGATGTAGTATTCAATCTTGTAGAGATTTATAAAGAAAATCCGCGCCTGGAAATGAATATTGTGGGAGTACTAGAGCTGCTTAAGATCACTTATACAGGTGCTCCCCCGCTCGCACTGGCAAATTGCCAGAACAAAGAGCTTTCAAAAAAGCTTCTCCAAAACGCCGGCATAAAAACTCCGGAGTTTATTTTATTTGATAAGCAGGAAACCAGGTACAAACATAATCTTAATTACCCTGTCATAGTTAAACCTGCTTTTGAGGATGCCAGCATCGGGATTGATAATAACTCGGTTGTAAGGAATAATAAAGAACTGAAAAACAGGATTGAATATATTTTCATTCAATTATCGCAGCCATGTTTAGTGGAAGAATATATTGATGGGAGGGAGCTGAATGCGGCAGTCATCGGGGACAAAAATCCAGTTGTATTGCCGATCAGTGAAATTGATTTTTCCGAAATGCCGGACTATCTTCATAATATAGTATCCTATCAGGCAAAGTGGGATCCGACGCATGAATCATATCAGAAGACTATCCCTGTATGCCCTGCAAAGCTGTCGAGAGAAATAGAAGATGCGGTAAATAAAATAGCCCTTAAAGCCTTTAGAATTATGGGATGCAGAGATTATGCAAGAGTGGACATGCGGCTTTCCGATGAAAATGAGCTCTATGTTCTTGAAGTTAATCCAAATCCCGACCTTAGCCAGTGCTCCGGATTTATACGATCTGCAGCCGCCTCGGGACTATCATATTCTCAAACTATGAAAAAAATTGTAGAGTTAGCATGGGAAAGGAGGAATATGGGTTGAGCTGAATGAAGTTCAAGTTCAAGAGAAAGTTCAAGTTCAAGTTCAAGACAGGTTTAAATTAAATAGTTTTTTTATTTGTCTGTAAAACAGAAATTGCCTCCATTAAATCAGCACATTCAAAATCGGGCTTTTTAACGAGCTTCCCTAAAGGAAATTTTGTTTTTCCGGTGTAAACTAGTATTCCTTTTCCGCCAATATCCTGAACGGGATAAATATCATTTTCAATATCATCTCCGATCATAAAAAATTGCTCTCCTTCATTTACCCCGAGCTGTTCAAGGGCGGTTTTAAAATAGATTTTGGAGGGCTTCCCGATTACTAATGCTTCTTTTGACGCCGAGTATTCGATAGCGGAGACAAATGCTCCGGCATCGAGGGAAAGATTTTTTCCGTCAGGCTTCCAAAATTTATTTTTATGCATCGCTATCAAATCTGAGCCGTTAAAAACTTTAAGAAATATATCATTCAGAATTTCGTAATTCCACCTGTCGCCGAGATCTCCTATAATAACAGCTTCAGGATTCTTATCATCGATAAACTTTTTGAAAAGATTTTTGACCGGATCTATGCAGTAAACAGATACTCTTTTATATTTCTCTTTTACTAAATTATATGCCGCATCAACTGTTGTTATTGCGGGTATGCTTGTATGGATAAAATTATCCTTAAGAAATTTAATAATATCTTTACCGTTCTTTAAAGAAGAATTGCTTAAGATAATTGCAGGTATCCCCGAACCTTCTATAAACTTTAAAAATTCCGAAGCGTCTCCGGCAGGCTTATCACCTATCCTTACAATCCCGTCAAAATCTATTAAAACCGCAGGAAGTTTTTGAGGCATGATTATAAAATAAAAAATCCGGCCTTCAGCAGGAAGGCCGGTTCAAAAGAAATGATTTATATTTTTGCCAGTTCAGGAACTTTTGCCTTTAAAATTTCAAATAAGCCAAACATAATCCCGACAAAAAATAAATCACCTAAAAGGGTATAAGAAAAGAAAGGAATGGCAGCAATGTAGCACTCTGCTAGCCCCGCTATATTCATTGGATACATATCATAGGAAATCCAAACAGCGAAGTTTGTTACAACAAAAAATAATATTGAGGAAGCAATTGATGCCAAAATTATATTTTTAACTTTTTTCCTTTCTCTCAGGCTGAACCCGATTAGAACAATTAAAGCAAAGCTCAGATAAACCGCCCAAACGGTTGAATGAAGAGGCAAAAAAAGATCTGAGATAATCATTGTAATAAAAGGGACAATAAAAGAGAGTTTTTTATTATCAAAATACGCCCCTCCGAATAAAGCAATAGCTGCGATAGGAGCAAAGTTAGGCGGGTGAGGAATTAATCTTGCAAAAGCCGCGGCCAAAACGATGCAGCTTAACGTCCAGAATCTTTTATTAAATAAATTTTTGTTCATACAGCCTCCTTGGAATTCCGTAGAATAATTTCGTGATAATATATTAATTAAAAAATAAAAATAATTTCACATCTAACAAAGTCAGAATGTCAATTTTATTCCGGCATAGGCCGACAAACCTGCAGTTCCGTAGCCGAATACCTCTTCGTAGTCGGTATCGAAAAGGTTTTCAATTCTGCCGAAGATCTCTGCAAAATTAAACAACTTATAAGACAAAGCTACATTGACAAGCGTATAGTATTTTAGAACTACCCTTTCAAAACTA
>DATKLQ010000439.1:0-2774 GCA_035542335.1 Ignavibacteriaceae bacterium
TCTGCGTAACCAGGTCAACCCGGAATGTACATTTGAGGAATTTTTGAATGAAGTTAAAGAAACTTTAAGTGAAGCCCTTGATAATCAGATTTATCCCTTTGACAGGCTTGTTGATGAACTTGATGTGGAAAGGATACCAAACAGAAACCCGCTTTTTGATGTGATGGCAGCATGGATGATAACGGATGGAATGAGACTGAAATTGGATTTTAACGGTATAGAACTTACAGGATTAGAATTCAACCTGACTAAAAGTATGTTTGATCTATCATTTCTTTTTACAGAGGATGAGGGAAAAATTTCCTATGCAATTGAGTTTAATACTTCTCTGTTCAAACGGGAAAGAATACAAAGAATGTCGGAACATTTCGAAACATTAATTAAAAGTATCATTAAGGAACCTAAGAAAAAAATAAAAAATCTTGAGATTATTCCTGCCGGTGAAAAAGAAAAGCTATTATTCGGATTTAATGAAACAAATCATCCCCACGGTGCTGAAAATAATGTTCTTGATCTTTTTAGCTACCGGGCGGAGGTGAATAAAAATAATATCGCCCTTGTTCATGGAGAAAGAGAAATTACTTATGATGAGATGGGCAAATTATCAAACCGGATTGCCAATCATATTATTGAACATGTTAGCCCGGGGAAGGATGATATTATTGCCATTATTATTAACGATCCAGTTCTATCAGTAGCCTCAATAATAGCAATTATGAAAACCGGGGCAGCATATCTTCCTATAATGTCTGATGACCCTCCGGAAAGAATAAGATTTATTATAAAAGACAGCAATTCAAAGGCTGTGTTAGTAGATAACAATTTACTTAATAGTAATAGCGGGTTGAGTGCTGACTCAATAGAAAATGTATTAATTATCAATATAGAGGAGAGTTTAAATGAGAACCCATTCTTCCCGGATAAAAAAGTTGAAAAAGATAGTTTGGCTTATGTTATTTACACTTCAGGTTCAACAGGTCTGCCAAAAGGCGTAATGATCGAACATAGATCTCTTTCCAACCTGGTTGCATCTTTGAATATAAATATTTATTCACATTATGAATATCCGCTAGATGAACTAATGATTAGCTCTTTTGCTTTTGATGTCTCTGTAAAACAAATATTTACAGCCCTCTGCAATGGAAATACACTTCATGTACTAAATAAAAATCAAGTGCTCGATTCCCGCGAAATCATAAACTATATCGTTAACAGTAAAATTAATATTGTGGATTTAACCCCGTCATTATTTTCAGTAATGCTTGAGGAAGGTTTTGGTGAAGCCGTTAAACCCGATTTAAAAGAAATCTTCCTGGGGTCGGAAGCGCTACCATTCAAACTGATTAAAAACTTTTACCGCTTCGAAAATAATAAGAAAATACATATGACAAACTTTTACGGGCCAACCGAGTGTTGTGTTGAATCGTCTTACTTCAAGTTATATCCTGATATGCTGGAAAATAACTATGATATCACACCTATTGGCAAACCTATATTAAACGAACAGATTTATATACTTGATAAATTTCTCAATTTATGTCCGATCGGTGTGCCCGGTGAAATATGCATTGCAGGAAAAGGATTAGCCCGGCAATATTTAAATGACCCTGAAAAGACCAAAGAAAATTTTGTACAGTTTCCATTATTAAATGGAATTCGCATTTATAGAACCGGTGATAAAGGAAGAATACTTCCAGATGGTAATGTTGAATTCCTTGGAAGAATGGATACACAGGTAAAGCTGCGTGGTTACAGGATAGAATTGCATGAAATAGAAAAACGCATCCTTGAATTGCGAGAGATTAAAGAATGCATCGTCACTCTTTATTCACGGAATGGGTCGGGTGAACTATCAGCTTATTTTACATCGGATGAAGTTATTGATACAACAAAAATTAAGAATCATCTTTTACGGTTCCTCCCCGGATATATGATCCCTTATTATTTCACCAGGCTTGAAAATATTCCGCTTTCTGATAATGGTAAAGTGGATAGAAATCTTTTGCCTGATCCTGTGAGCAGGCGGAAAAAAGAAAAGCCTAAAAGTCCGCAGGATGAAATTGACAGTTCGATACAACGAATTTACTCTGACGTGCTAAAAAAGGATGATATTAGTCTTGAAGATAATTTCTTTGAGATAGGGGGGCATAGCCTGAATGCCGTTAGAGTGATTTCAAGAATTCAAAAAGAATTTGGTGTTAACCTGGCACTAAAGGAAATTTTTTATAATCCGGTGCTGAATGATATTGCATTGAAAGTGAAGGAATTAATCAATGCTAAAAAAAGTTTTACCGAGAAATCTGAAGGAGAAAAAACAATTGTCCCTGCATCGGAAGAAGAACTGATTTTATTATCCAATTTGCATTTTGAAAATGAAGAATAATATTAATGAATTAAAGCAAAAAGCTTTAAAAGGTGATCTATCAGCTCTTGAAGAGTTAAGACAAATCGGAGTATTATCGGGTAATAAATTAAAATACAGTATGGCGCCCGTATCTTTTGCCCAAAAGCGACTCTGGTTTATTGATAAAATGGACCATTCGCTGGCGTACAATCTGCCTGCAGGATTAATCCTCGAAGGAGAAGTAAATATTGATGCATTGGAAAATGCTTTTACTGAAATAATCAACCGGCATGAAATTTTACGAACAGTTTTTGTTGAAACAGACGGAGTACCATACCAAAAAATATTCAGCAGCGTTGATTTTAGAATAGCTAGGGATGACCAGAGCAATTTTGTTGATAAGGATGAAAAAATATCTGCTTTAATTAAT
>DATKLQ010000440.1:0-18578 GCA_035542335.1 Ignavibacteriaceae bacterium
TACATGGGATCAAGTTTACCCTGAATTGGCGGAAAAATACCGAAGCCTTGCTGAACTTTACGAAAGGCCGCCTGAGCCTGAGGAAGAAGTTAAGGAAGTTGATAATCCGTAGGTTGGAGAATATTAGGCTGAGGCTGAGGCTAAGGCTGAGGCTAAGGCTAAGATGAGGAAAGCCTGACTGAATGATTGAATGGATGAATGATTGAAAGATGCATGAATGCATAATCGCATGAATGTACCCTCGCCGCATTTAAATCTAAAATTGTTGATCCTAAATCGGAAATTATCATCAGTCAATCACGAACTTAATAACTTAATAACCTAATAACTTATTAACCTAATGACCTAGAGAACCGATGCTAAGCTATTTAAAGAAAGTACTAATACCTCAATCTGATCTGTGGGGCAAATCATCTAGAGAGATCGGAAGAAAACAGCAAGATAAAAAGGTGCAGCTTGCGACCTGTATTTTATTCGTGGAGCTTGCAAATGCGGATAATCAATTTTTACGGGAAGAAATGGAAAAGATTTTTTCAATTATGAAAGGCACTTTCGGTGATATTGATGAGAAGGACATTAAGGAATTAATTGAAATAGCCCGGGAGAAAATAAAAGCAGATGAGAGTACTTATGAATATACTACAATAATCAGCGAGAATTTTTCAAACTCCGAAAAATATGAGCTTCTGAAAAATTTATGGCGGCTTGTATTTGCCGACAGGTCCATGGATCAATATGAGGAACACATTGTAAAAAAAATCGGTATGCTAATCAATGTCGATTACCGTGATATTATCTCCGCTAAGCTGCTGGTAAAGCAGGAACTTAGAATCTAATCCCGACTGGATAAATTAGAAGTGATAAATCCTGATCGTTGGTTTAGCGTAAGTCGGTTACGAAGCCCGTATCGTAAAACGTCAGTCGGATAACGTAACGCTAAACCTAACCGTTTAACGAAACGGGTTTCGTTACCGTAACCGATTTACCATCACAGATATCTAAAGACTTACACTCATCAATGCAGCAATAGCAGCAGCCGAGACGATATCTTCCGCACTGCATCCCCGGCTCAAATCGTGGCAGGGCTTCTTTAGTCCTTGTACTAACGGACCTATTGCTTCAGCTTTTCCCCATCTTTGAGTAATTTTATAAGCTATATTTCCTGAATTAAGATCGGGGAAAATCAATACATTAGCTTTTCCTGCAACAGCGCTTCCGGGAGCTTTTCTCTTTCCGATTGATTCGATCACGGCAGCATCGAATTGGAGCTCTCCGTCCACCATCAAATCCGGCTTTTTCCTTTTTACAATCTCTAAAGCTGCCAGAACTTTATCAATGCTTTCGTCCTTTGCGCTTCCCTTTGTAGAAAAAGAAAGCATTGCAACTACTGGTTTTTCTTTGGTTAGTTTAGTGTGATTTTCTGCGGCGGAGATTGTTATATCCGAAAGCTGTTCGGCGTTCGGATTCGGAACTACGCCGCAATCTGAAAATGTATAAGATTTATCAGGGAACGCCATTAAAAAAAAGCTCGAGACAGTGGAAATTCCTTCTGGCATGCCGACACATTGAATTCCTGCCCTTAGAACATCCGCAGTGGATGCCGTAGAACCGCCTACGCTTCCGTCAACAACTCCTTCCCTGACGAGCATTGCACCGAAAAACAAATCCCTTTTCAAAATTTCTCTCGCCTGCTCTGGCGTAATGCCTTTTTTCCTGCGGAGCTCATAAAAAATCTCGGCAAATTTCTCAAATTTATCAGATTTTTCCTGATCGATGATTTTAATCCCGCTGAGATCCAGGTTTAATCTTTTTGCTTCTTTCATTATTTTATCTTCGTTTCCTATAGTTACCACGGAAACTATCTTCCC
Source organism: Ignavibacteriaceae bacterium (assembly GCA_035542335.1). Lineage (GTDB taxonomy): Bacteria > Bacteroidota > Ignavibacteria > Ignavibacteriales > Ignavibacteriaceae > DATKLQ01. The sequence continues at coordinate 1,869 of DATKLQ010000440.1, forward strand.
CTTCATTAAAATTGCTGCTGCCTGAAGAACTCTTTCATCATGCGACTCCGGGAGTACGATTGTTTTTCCCAATTTTGCGGCATCCGCCTTTAATTGCTTTAATATTCCTGCTTCCATTCTATCTCCGTTAATTGAAAAATTTATTATTCAAAATTACTAAAAAATACCTCATTATCGGAGCTTATTTGGGGGGAAATTCCTGTATTTTGCCTCCTTATCTTCGTTGATTTTTGATGATAAAACCTATACATTCCTAATCTTAATTTTTAAAAATGATTGCCGAAAATTTACGCCGGGTAAGAGAATCAATAGAAAAAAAGTGTTCCGAAGTGAACCGAGATCCCTCAGAAATAGCTATCATTGCCGTATCCAAGAATTTCAGCATAAACGAGATAAATACCGTTTTTAATGAGGGAATTAAAAATTTCGGTGAGAATAAAGCACAGGAATTAATGCAGAAGTATAATGAGCTGGGAAAGAAAATCAATTGGCATTTTATCGGGAATTTGCAGAGAAATAAGGTTAGGTTTGCGGTTGAAGCTTCCGAATATATTCACTCGGTCGATTCTCTTTTACTAGCAATGGAGATTAATAAACGGGCTTCAAAACTCAATAAAATCCAGAAAATTCTTTTAGAAATTAAAACTTCGGATGAGGAAAGCAAATCCGGCCTTGCCGATGAAAGCGAAATATTTGATTTAGCAGAATACTGCAAAGAATACCCTAATTTGGACCTTGTAGGATTAATGACAATGGCGCCTTATACCGCCGATGAAAAGAAAATCAGGAAAAGCTTTCGGAGCTTGCGCGAACTGCGGGATGAATTAAACGGACAAGGAATTATGGTAAAGGAATTATCCATGGGAATGACAAATGATTATCTCATAGCGATTGAGGAAGGAGCAACGATGCTTAGGATTGGAACCGCAATCTTCGGCGAAAGAAAATATGCGGCAGAAGAGGACCAAGAATGAAAGTTTCCCCGGAGAGCATAAAGAAACAGGAATTCAATACTTCTTTCAGAGGTTACGATAAGGAGGAAGTAAGAGCTTACATGGAGAGATTTGCCGATGATCTTGACGAACTCCAGAAAGAAAATGAGCAGCTGAAAAATGAATTGGAACAGTCGAATGCGCTGCTGGAGGAATTTAGGAAAATAGAAAAAGACTTCCAGGAAACTATGCTGAAGGCCCAGGAATCGGCTTCTAAAACTCTTGAACTCTCGAGGAGTCAGTCCGATGCGCTTATAAAAGAATCGGAAACCAGGGCTGCTCAAATAATAGAAAAGGCAAAGAAGCAGGCAAAAGAAATTAATGATGCAGTGCTCGTCCTAAAAGAGGAAAAGAATCTTATAGTTGCCAAGCTTAAAGCCATTGTAAATTCCCAGGCAAATCTTCTGGAAATGAAGATTGAGGAACCCGGCGAAAAAGAATCCGGTGAGAAAATATTAGAACCTTCCCGGAAGCTGGAAATAGACGTCAATGAAATTGCAGATAAATTAAAAAACAGCAAATGAACGGCCTTATACCCAAAATAAATGAAACAATTGAGGTAATCCGGAGATTTACCGGAGAAGAATACCCGGTCGGAATAATCCTGGGAACCGGGCTGGGAGGACTAGTAAAGGAAATTAAAATTCAGCATGAAATTGATTACTCGAATCTTCCCCATTTTCCTCTTTCCACAGTTGAATCGCACCAGGGTAAATTAATATTCGGAACAATCGGGGAAAAGAAAGTAGTGGCGATGCAGGGCAGGTTTCATTACTATGAAGGCTACACAATGGAGCAGATTACTTACCCGGTCAGAGTAATGAAATTCCTGGGGGTTAAAGTCCTTTTGGTTTCCAATGCATGCGGCGGCATGAACCCGGCTTTTAAAAAAGGCGATATCATGCTTATGATTGATCATATTAACCTTTTAGGAGATAATCCGCTGGTTGGAAAAAATGAAGATTCCCTTGGGCCGCGTTTTCCCGATATGAGCGAAGCATACAGTAAAGACTTGATTAAACTTGCGGAAGAAGCTGCACTTGAGAATAAAATTAAAATTCAAAAGGGAGTATATGTAGCTGTTCCGGGTCCAAACCTGGAAACCAAAGCTGAGTATGTCTTCTTGAGATCAATAGGTGCAGATGTAGTAGGAATGTCTACGGTGCCGGAAAACATAGTGGCAAATCATATGGGATTAAAAGTTTTGGGAATAAGCATTATTACGGATGAATGTATTCCCGAAACCCTAAAACCGGTAAACGTGGAAGAAATTATAAAGGCTGCAGTGGAAGCCGAACCCAAGATGACTCTTATAATGAAAGAAGTCATAAAAAAATTATGGTCGACAGAAAAAAAATATATAACTCGATAGTCCCCGTTCTGCTGGGGGTTTTTTTATTTATTTCAAATTTCCTAACTACCAATATTTTTGATTTCGGGAACAGCAATTTTACTGTATGGTTTGTTCTTTCCATAATCTGTTTTGCCTGCGGTTGGTACATAAATAAAACGCTTGGCTGGCATCTTGGAGGGAAAGTGATTTTTTCAATAATCATTGCCGCAACACTACTCGGTATTATTGTTATAACATATTTTAGAGATTACTTTTCTCCCAACGAACTGCTGGCTGAGAATCTTATTCTCTACAGCCTTCGCAATATCACACTAGGCGCTATGGCATTTTTCGGTATGTCGGTAGTTGAAATACTTACAAAACAGAAGGATTATTTAATTCTGCAGGCAAAACTTAAAACATTTGAAGATACCCTTAAGGATGCCAAAAAAGAAGCTGAGCTGGAATTGAGGGAAGCTAAAGTTAAAGCGCAAAAATTGATGCAGGATGCGGAAATAAACGCTAAAAATATTACACTGCGGACAAAATTAATTGAGAAACAGCTGCAGGAATTTATTCAAATCGAAAAAGAGCTTATAAAAAAGTACGAGGAGATAAATTGAGGCAATTGGTTCTTTTAAAATATTAATCAGATAGAAATGTATAAACAGAATTTAGATAAGGTAAATTACCCTGAAATCGAAGAGGATATTTTGAAGTTTTGGGAAAAAAACAAAATTTTCGAAAAAAGTATCTCCTCCCGTGACGAATCAAAATCATTTACTTTCTATGAGGGTCCCCCGACTGCCAACGGCCTGCCCGGTATTCATCATGTAATGTCTAGAACGCTTAAAGATTTAGTCTGCAGGTATAAAACTCTTCAGGGATTCAGGGTAGAAAGAAAAGCAGGCTGGGATACTCATGGCCTGCCTGTGGAAATTGAAGTTGAAAAGAAAATAGGTATAAAAAATAAAAGTGAAATATTCGATTACGGCATAGATAAATTCAACCTGGCCTGCCGTAATTCGGTTTTTGTATATAAGAATAAATGGGAAAAGATGACCCGCAGAATGGGTTACTGGATTGATCTAAATTCTGCTTATGTAACGCTGACGAATGAATACATCGAATCGGTCTGGTGGGCTTTAAAAACCTTATTCGATAAAGGACTTATCTTTAAGGATTATAAGATAGTTCCTCAGGATCCCAAATCGGAAACAGTGCTTTCATCCCATGAGCTCGCCCTTGGATACAGGGATACAAAAGATCCATCTGTTTATATACTTTTTAAGTTAAAAGATAAAGATGAATACATTCTCGTATGGACCACAACTCCATGGACTCTTATTTCAAATGTAGCTTTGGCAGTCGGTGCGCAGGTAGATTATGTTAAAGTTGAGCATAATGATAAAAAGGTGATTCTCGCAAAGGAAAGATTGTCGGTTCTTGAAGGAGATTATAAGATTCTTGAAGAGTTTAAAGGCAGGGAACTGGAAGGAAAGGAATATGAACAGCTTTTTTCTTATGTAAGTGTAGATAAAAAAGCATTCTATGTAATTACAGGAGATTTTGTAAGCACTGAAGACGGGACCGGTGTTGTTCACATTGCTCCCGCATTCGGCCAGGATGACTATGAGGTTTCCAAAAAATATAATCTCCCTATGCTGCAGCCCGTTACAAGATCCGGTAAATTTACCGAACAGATAACAGACTTTGCGGGTCAATTTGTAAAAGATGCCGATAAAGGGATTATTCAGAAGCTGAAAGCAGAGGGAAAGCTGTATAAGAAGGAAACTATTGTTCACTCATATCCCTTCAGCTGGCGGCATGAAGATATACCGGTTATTTATTACGCCAGGGAGTCCTGGTTTATAAGAACAACTGCAATAGCCGATAGAATGGTGCAGCTGAATAAGCAGATTAATTGGCAGCCTCCTGAAGTGGGGTCGGGCAGGTTTGGGAACTGGCTGGAGGAAAACAAAGATTGGGCATTGTCGCGCGATCGCTTCTGGGCAACCCCGCTTCCTATCTGGCTCAGCGATGATGGCGATATGTTCGCAGTCGGTTCAATAAAAGAGCTCTACGAGGGATTTATTGAGGAAAACGGGAAAAGAATTTCCGTCAAAGAGATTGAAAATCTTGATCTGCATAAACCTTTTATTGACCGGGTACTTTTTGAAAAGAATGGAAAAATTTACAGAAGAACCCCGGAATTAATAGATGTCTGGTTCGATTCCGGTGCAATGCCGTTCGCTCAATATCATTATCCTTTTGAAAATAAAGAATGGTTTGAAAAGAAGGCATTTCCTTCCGATTTTATTTGCGAAGGGATCGATCAAACACGAGGCTGGTTCTATACCCTTCACGCTATTGCAGTGATGCTCTTTGACAATGTCGCATTCAAAAATATTATTGTTAATGAGCTCATTCTCGATAAAAACGGACAGAAGATGTCCAAATCGAAAGGGAATACTGTTGATCCTTTCAAACTATTCAGTAAATACGGTGCAGATGCTACAAGATGGTACCTTGTAACCAACAGCCCTCCCTGGCGTCCCACTTTATTCGATGAAGACGGATTAGTTGAAGTTCAGAGAAAATTTTTCGGAACTCTGCTGAATACTTACATGTTCTTTGCGCTTTATGCAAATATCGACAGGTTTGAGCATAAAGAGGAGTATGTTCCGTACGAAAAAAGACCTGAAATAGACCGCTGGATTTTATCCAAGGTTAATGCATTGGTTGATGATTACCGGGAACAGATGGATAGATATGATCCTACAAGAGCTGCAAGGGAAGTATCCGATTTCACTATCGATCATTTGTCGAATTGGTATGTTAGAAGATGCCGGAGGAGGTTCTGGAAATCTGAAATGAATGATAATAAGCTTTCGGCTTATCAGACTTTATATGAATGCCTTGTAAAAATTCTGAAGCTGACTTCTCCTTTTGCACCATTTATTTCGGAAGAAATCTACCAGAACTTAAATTCCGTAACAAAAAAGGAAAACTTCGGTTCGGTTCATCTTTCATTCTACCCTGAATCCTCTTATAGAGATAAAGAACTGGAAGAGAAAATGGAAATTGCCCAAAAGGTTGTTTATTTAACCAGAGCTATGAGGGCAAAAGCTAATTTAAAAGTAAGGCAGCCTTTAAGAAAAATAATGGTTGCGGTAGATAAATCGAAGACCGAAGCCCTCAGTAAAATGAAAGAAGTAATCCTGGATGAAGTAAATATTAAAGAGCTTATTGTGCTGAAAGATGATTCCGAAATAGTAAATAAATCGGCTAAGCCGAATTTCAAATCCATTGGTCCAAAATTTGGTAAGAATGTTAATCCGGTTGCCAATGCAATTAAATCCTTTACGAAAGACGATATTGCAAGGCTTGAAAAGGGAGAAAGCGTTTATATCCATTTGAATAATGAGAAGCTTGCGATAACTAAGGAAGATGCTGAGATTGTCAGCACAGAAATTTCAGGATGGGTTGTGGAAAGTGAAGGCGGTGTAACCGTTGCAATAGACACTGCTTTGGATGAGAAATTAGTTAGGGAAGGATTGGCAAGGGAATTTGTGAACAGGATTCAGAACATGAGAAAAGATGCAGGATTCGAAGTAACAGATAGAATTGCGATAAAATATTCCGGCAGCAAAGGTTTAATAAACGCAATTGATGAATTTTCAAAATATATTGCAAATGAAACACTTGCCGAAAAAATGATTAATGATGAAATTAAGGACGGGGGAATTAAACAAAGTTGGAAAATCGGTGAATTCGATTGTTCAATTCAAATTGAAAAGCTTAAGTCGTAAACAGGAGATCAATAATGGCTAAAACTGCAAAAAAAACTAAAACGCAGGCCCCAAAAAAGAGCGCAGTTCATAAGGAGAAAAAATCTGTAAAAGCAGCATTGAAAAAATCGAAAAGCAAGAGCTTGAAAAAAATCACTTCTCCCAAAAAAACCGACAAAAAGCCGGCTTTAAAGAAACATCCGCTGCAAAAGGGAACTGCCGATAAAAGGAAACAGGAAGTAAAATCCGGCCTTAAAGCAGAAACAATTAAAACCGAAACTGCTGAGGCCCGCGCTAAAAAAATCGAATCAATAAAAGGCTATAGTAAAAAAGATTTGGATCATTTCAGGGAATTGATAATCCAGAAGCAGAATGAAATAATTGAGCAGCTGCAGAATTTGAAAGAACAGATGCTTGATCCTACAACAGGAGAATACATAAATGAGAATTCTCCCTATTCTCTTCACATGGCCGAGCAGGGCACCGATGCAATGGAAAGAGAGAAAACTTTCCTGTATGCTCAAAGAGAGAACAAGTTCCTTGGTTACCTGGAGGATGCGCTTAAGAGAATTGATGCAGGGACTTACGGAATCTGTATTGACTGCATTGATGAGCCGCAGCATTTGTGTGAAACATGTCCGTTGATTCCGAAGGAAAGACTGGAAGCAGTTCCGCACAGCCAGCTGTGCCTCCCGATGAAACAAAGGCAGGAAAAAAAATAATTCTACTAAACTGAATCCCGGATTGGCGGAAAATTGAAAGTCTTGTACTTAACCTTCTCTGTTCTCCTTTTTGATCAAATTACCAAATTATTTGTGAAGGGTTTCTCCATTCCTTTTCTTAATTTTTCCGTACAAGGAATGAGCCACGGGCAGAAGATTGCTCTAATCGACAATGTACTTAATATTACATTCATCGAAAATCCGGGAATAGCATTCGGTATTGATTTCGGCGCGGATTTTAAAATGCTTATCACCATAATTACAATTGCCGCAAGCATCGGATTATCTATATACATGTTCTTCATCCGGAAGAAAAAATTAAGCATAAGATTATCTGCCGCATTAATACTGGGAGGAGCTTTGGGCAATTTAGTCGACAGATCTTTCTACGGGATATTTTACGGTTATGCTCCCCTTCTTCACGGAAAAGTAGTAGATTTTATAAATATCCGGGTTTTTGATATATATATCTTTAATAAAGTGCTTGGGAATTATATTTTTAATATAGCAGATTTGGCCGTAACTGCCGGCGTGGTGATGCTTCTTATTTCTTACAGCAGGGAAAGAAAAGAAAACGTAGAGCTTCAATCATCTCTCAATAATTATCTAGCCGGCTCCCCCGGAGAGGATTAATTTTGAAAGTACTCGTCATTACTCTTGCCGTAGTCATTTTTGATCAGGTTTCAAAGGTTATGGTAAAAGGGTTCAGCATCCCCGTTTTAAATTTTCAGTACAAGGGGATGTACCCCGGACAAAAAATTCAGATTTTAGGAGATTTTTTCAGGTTAACCTTCGTAGAAAATCCGGGAATGGCTTTCGGTTTTGATCCGGGAATGGATTTCAAGTCATTGATTTCAATCTTTTCCATAGTTGCCAGTATAGCATTATTAATTTATATCTATTACTCTAGAAAACAGATGCTCAGCCTAAGAATAGCTTTGGCTTTTATTTTAGGCGGGGCAATCGGAAATTTAATTGACAGGATATTTTACGGGGTATTTTATAATTATGCACCGCTTTTTTACGGGAAAGTAGTTGATTTTCTGGACTTTGATTTTTTTAATATTACTATTTTCGGCAGGAGCTACGACAGGTGGCCGGTATTCAATTTTGCAGATTCTGCCGTAACCATCGGGATACTGGTTCTTTTATTTTTTTACCGGAAGGGATCCAAGGAAGAAAAAACTGCTGTGGGAGAATCCGGTAGCCAGGAGCCCCTTAATGCCGGTGATCAGCAGCCCCGATCAGATATTAAAAATTTTTGAAGATTCTCCCTAAATAATTTTAAATTAGCCGCTAATTTCACGAATTAAAATGAAAAATTGATAATTAAATTAATGCAATTCGTGGCCTATAATTCATCTCCTTTTATTTCTCGCATGAATGATTACAAAAAAGAAATACCGTTTTAAAATCCCTGGCGGAAAAAAAAAGGAGAGGATTGATATTTTTCTTGCCGCTTCCATCGAAAATGCAACCCGGTCAAAGGTACAAAAATTAATTGAAGCCGAATTAGTTACTGTTAACGGAATTTTTGTCAAACCAAGCTATCAAGTTCAAGCCAACGATCTCATTGAAGCAGAAATACCGGTTTTTCCTCATCCGGAAACTGCGGAACCGGAAAATATTCCGCTTGATATTATTTTTGAAGATGATCATCTTTTAGTAATTAATAAGCCTGCCGGAATGGTTGTTCATCCGGCATACGGAAATTATACCGGAACCTTGGTAAATGCTCTTCTTTTTCATACTAAAAGATTAAGCGGCAAAGACGCAAATGAAAGTAAGCTAATTGACATTCAACGGCCGGGAATTGTTCATAGAATTGATAAGGATACAAGCGGGCTCCTGGTTGCTGCAAAAGATGACTGGACTCATGCTAAGCTTGCTGAACAATTCGCAAAACATACCATTGAACGGGAATATTGGGCGGTTGCATGGGGGAAATTTAAAGAGCAAAAAGGTGAGATTGAATTAAATATTATTAGAAGCAAATCAGACAGAAAAAAATTCAGCTCCAGCAAAACAGACGGGAAAACTGCAGTTACGTTGTATGAAGTACTCGATGAATATGAATTTGCATCCCTTCTGAAGCTGAATTTAAAAACCGGGAGAACCCACCAGATAAGAGTCCATCTCTCTTCAATCGGGCATCCTGTTTTCGGGGATCCTGCATACGGGGGGAGAAAAATTGTTTCCGGATTAAATCTGCCCAAAATTAAAAGCCGGGTTGAAAACCTCCTGGATATAATGAAACGCCAGGCCCTGCATGCAAAAACCTTGGGCTTTTTCCACCCTCTTAAAAAAGAGTTTATGCGTTTTGATTCTGATCTTCCTGCCGACTTTAAGCAGCTCATTGAAAGGTTAAAATAAATATTTTTTTATATATCCTATATAATTTATCTGCTCCCTCCTTTATAAATCCTTCAAATGACAAAAGATCATATCAATCCTTCCTGCCGCACTTGAAATCAGTTAAAACTCTCATCATATTTGTTGTTGTTTCATTTTAAAGAAATAAATGCCCAGACTTTTTACCTTATTTAGTCTGCTGCTGATTTTAATTTGCGCGGAAACTAATAATTAATTTAAATAAACTTTTTTTCCTTTTTCTTTTAAATATATGCTTTCACTTTACAACACTCTTACAAAACGGAAGGAAGAATTCATTCCGATTAATCCCCCGCATGTAAATTTTTATATTTGCGGGCCGACCGTATATGATTACTTTCATATCGGAAATGCAAGGACTTTCGTTATGGCCGATATAATCCGGAGATATCTTGAATACAAAAGATTTAAAGTGAAATTCCTGATGAACCTTACCGATATCGATGACAGGATCATTAAAAAGTCTATTGAAGAAAAGAAAAGTGCGCAGGAAGTGGCTGAATTTTATACAGCCAGGTTCTTTGAAGATATTGAAAGACTGAAATTAAAAAAGGCCGACATGTATCCCAAAGCTACCGAACATGTGGATGAGATTTTAAACATAATTAAAAAACTTATCGAAAAAGAATTTGCATATAATGTTGACGGAAATGTTTTTTTTGATGTTTCTAAATTCAAAGACTACGGAAAGCTGAGCGGCAAAAAAATAGACGAGCTTGAAGCAGGAGCCAGAGTTGATATAAATGACGAAAAGAATGATCCTTTAGATTTTGCCTTATGGAAGAGAGCAAAACCGGGCGAGCCCTTTTGGCAGAGCCCCTGGGGGAAAGGGCGTCCGGGCTGGCACATCGAATGCTCTGCAATGAGCTGCAAACATTTGGGAGAGACATTCGATATTCATGCAGGCGGAAATGACCTCATCTTTCCGCATCATGAAAATGAGATTGCTCAAAGCGAAGCGGCAAACGGAAAACCATTTGTGAAATTCTGGATCCATTTCGGTTTCCTTAATATTAACCAGGAAAAAATGTCCAAATCCTTGGGAAATTTTTTTACAGCAAGGGATGTTTTGAAACAATATTCTGCCGAAACAATCAGGCTGCTTTTCTCGCAGACGCATTATAGAGGGCCTCTTAATTTCAGCGATGAGCTCCTTACTGCAGCTAAAAAAGGACTTGAGAAGATGAATAACCTTGCGGAAAAAATTGAGGAAGAATTAAACGAAGGCAATAAGAGCGGATCTGTTCCTGATTTTGACTTTTCAAAGTATTATAGGGACTTTGAAGCTTCCATGGATGACGATTTTAATTCGCCCCAGGCTGCTGGGGTCGTCTTTGATTTCATTAAGGATATAAATAAAACTATATCGGAAAATGAAAATACCGGCAGAAATTTTTATTTGCAGGCTAAAGAATTTTTAAGCAGGACTGCAGAAAATGTTTTGGGTATTATAGATTTCTCTGCATCGGAAAGGAGGAGCGACGGTGCTTTGGAAAATAAGCTTATTGAGCTGCTTATCAATTTACGAAATCAGGCAAAGAAAGAAAAAAATTACTCTTTATCCGATCAGATTAGAGATGAATTAAACCAGTTGGGAATTCAGCTCCAGGATTTAAAGGATAAGACTATTTTTAAGATAAAGAGGGATTAAATTGAAAGGGAGGATATAGAGGTATAAGGGTAGAGGGGGATATTTTGTTATTTGTGATTTTTATATATAGAGGAAAAGTTGAGTTAAGAGCTTAGCGAATCGTTTCCATCAAATGCCTCATCCAAAGGATCCTTCGGACGATACGGGCTTCGTTACCGATTAACGCTGAACCAACATTTAAAATAAATTTCCTCTTCCCAGGATAAAACCGGGATCAAGCATTTTCTTAATTTCCATCATTCCCCTGATAATTTCTTCTCCGTACATCTCACGAAAAAATTCCTTCTTTATCTTTCCAATCCCGTGCTCTGCAGAGATTGTGCCGCCGAGAGAAATTGCTTTCCTGCAGATATTGGCGTAAATAATTTTCCCTGCATTGAAGTCATCTATATTACGGGGAAGAATATTCATATGCATATGTGAATTCCCGAAGTGGCCGTAGGTTACATATTCAAGCTTCTGGTTTTTACATTCATTCTTAGAATAAGAATAAAGATCCTCAAAATGATCATCGGGGACTGCAACATCGGTTCCCAGCTTCCGCAGGTTTCTACGTGAAATATATTCATTTACCTTTTCCGAAATTGAATGGCGGAATTTTTCAATATTCTTTTTATCATTATCCGAAACCGCCAGCCATGTGTCATCCTGCTCGCCGTGAAATTCTTTAATCAGATCTAGCCATGAATCAAGAAAAAAATCCTCATTTTCCCTTTTAACCTCCTGTTCAAACCAGACTGCTGATTTTGCGTTCCCAGGAATCTGAGGATAATCGTTCATTAATAACTTTAAGGCGTTTTCATCAAAAAATTCCAATGCGAGAGCATCTATGCATCGGAGGTCCATTCTTAATCGTGTATTTTCAGAGATATTCCTCGCTTCATTAATAAATTTAAGGGCATCATATTCGTCATGGAAAAAAGCAACACAGGAAATTATATGTTCGGGCAATTCAATTAATTTGAGCTTAAGCTTTGTTATAAGAGCTAAAGTCCCCTCCGATCCGATAAAAAGATCGATTGCATCCATATCCTTTTTACAGAAATAACCGGAAGCATTTTTAACTTTTGGCGTCTTGAAATCCGGAACTGTAATACGGTATTCGTTTCCTTTTTCCGTTTTTAAATTCAAATTAAAGCCGTCGGCTTTTTCTTTTCCTCTTTCAAGTCTTAACAGTTGGCCGTCTGCAATGAGCACTTCTAGCTCAATTACATAATCCCGGGTTGGTCCGTATTTAAATGTTTTTTCGCCTGATGCATTTGTCGCTGCTGTTCCGCCGATAAAGCAGTTTCTTTCGGTCGGATCCGGCGGGTATAAAAGCCCTTTTCCATTTGCAGCTTTCTGAAAATCGGAAAGCAGCACTCCCGGTTCAACGACCGCAAATTTACCGGTTGTATTTATTTCAAGGATTCTATTCAGCTTTTCGGTTGATAAAACTACTCCACCTTCCGGAACTCGCGCTCCGGTCAGGCCCGTCCCGTTTCCCGAAATTGTAACAGGGATTTTCTTTTCACTTAGTTCTTTCAGCAGATCTGATATCTCGTTAGTATTTTCAGGAATATAAACGCCGTCGCAAAACCCGGAATAATTCGATGCGTCCGTCAGGTAATTTTGTATTTCATCTTTTGATCTTTTTACTATCATAATTAATCTATTTTTTCATCCAAAGATCTTAAAATATCCAGGTATTCTTTTTGAACTTCAAGAGGAGGAATACTTTTTTTAGAAGGCATAGGTTTGTTTCGATATTCCATCCAATTTAAAAAAATATCCAAAGCCTCGGACATTTTTATCATAGGATAACCATTATCTCTTAAATAATGGATCAGCTTCAATGTCCTGAATCCGTCGAACCAGATCTTTTTCTGCTTTCCGAGCTGTTCGGCAGCAGGAGAATTTTTCAGAATATTTTCAAAATCTTTTTTAAAATTCTGTTCTGAAAGATATTTAAATAACCGCTTATTGATTTTTTCTGCTGATCGAAGATATTGTCCGGCATCCAATATCTCGTTGTTATGGAAAACAGCCAGCCAATCTTTTAAAATTCTGAAAACTGCAGGGTCATAGAGAAGGTAGCTTTCTCCAGTTGATTTAAACTGAGATACTTTAGCGCCTGTACCGAACGGAACGCGCCACGAAACCCGGGAGGCCGGGTAGACAGCGGTAGTGTTTATTCTCCCTATCCCGGCATTTTTTGCTGCTTTCTGGAGGAAATAAAAATCTTCGGCAGCCTTCCTCTTATTCATTCCTTCGGCTTTAATGTAACTCTCATAATCACAAGCGAAAGCTGAGCCGATGGTATGAAAAGAATAAGGTGATCCGGCATATCTTAAACCCAAAACATAATATCTTAAAAATATTTCATAGAAAATAATTGCTGCATTTTGTCCCGCGTCTGATGTCGGCTCATGCCTGTATTTTATAACTGCAGCACCGGAATGCCCTCCGTTAAAGTATTTAAATATTTCGGAAAGATAATTCTTTTCCACGGTGCAGTCCGCATCAAGGCTTATTATAATTTTTTTAGATCCGTCCAAATGATCAAATGCTTTTAGAGCCAGATCCATTCCGATCTTCCTTGCGAGCCCCACGCCTCCTCCTTTATCGGGCATTTCCATTCCTTTTGATGATGCATCGACAAGAGCGATATTCAGGTATTCCCCTTTTTTTTTCCTAAGGTAATCTAATGTATGGATATTTTCTTCTTTTATCCCGGATTCGGAAGAAACAAAATTGTTTATTACAAATATTATAAGAGATCTTTCCAGGCATCGAGGATCGTTTTCCGATAGTGAATGTAAAAGTCTTTTTACGTTTTCAAATTCCTTAATTGCAGGAATAACTACGGCGGCATTTATATAATTTCTTTCATCCCATTCAAGAGTCCATCGATGAAGAGAATATTTCCGAAGATATTTTTCAACCTCTCCGGGAAGTTTACCGTTCATGGCTGCTTTAAATAATTTTCAATCAGTTTCTTAGCAGGCTCAAAGTCAGGACCTTCAATCCAGTTTATGTTTACACCTTCTCTCTGCATCTTCCTGAACCATGTCATCTGCCTCTTTGCAAATTTATGAATATCGCCGTTTAGCTTTTCGAACATTTCTTCATAGCTCAGTTCATTATTCAAATACATTGCAATCAGCTTATATTCCAGTCCGAAAGCATAAAGCCTTTTTAATGGTATTCCTTCGGAGATCAATGATTTAACCTCATCAATCATTCCCTCTTCCAATCTTTTTTTTAATCTTGCGGTTATATTCTTTTTAACTTCTTCCCTTCCGGGATTAATTCCGATTACAAGAGAAGATACCTCCTTTGGAACTGAAAGAGTATCCTCGCGGGAAAGTTCAATCAGTATTGCTTTAATAATCCTATCCTTATCCAGGAGATCAGTCGTATTATGTATTTTACTTTTCAAATTTAATAGGATATTCTTAAGCTCTTCGATGGAAAGCCGCTGAAGCTCTTTCTTTTTGCGGGAAGAAAAATCTGCCTGCTTTAAATTATACTTCTGCAGGACAGAGCTAATGTATAATCCTGTACCTCCGACTAGAAAAGGAATCTTTTCTTTTTTTATAATTTTATTAAAAGATTGATTGAAGTATTTAATAAATAAATAAAGATTAAATTCTTCCGATGGTTTAATTATATCTATTAAATGATATTTTATTTTTTTCCCTTCAACCAGGAAATCGTTTAAATCTTTACCCGTACCGATATCCATTCCTTTATAAACCTGGCGGGAATCGGCAGAAATTATTTCGCCGTTAAATTCATAAGCCAGGCGGGCAGACAGCCTGGTTTTGCCTGTGGCCGTAGGACCAAGAATAACGATAAGTCTGGAACGCATATATTATTTTATCTGCCGGTTCGCAGTTAAATTTTCGTTTAGGGGTAGGGTTATAATTACGGATGCCTCTTGGCTTAAATCATTTATTTCAAGAAATCCGCCGAAACCGTTTACAACAGCCCGAGTAAATGAAAGCTCTAATCCGGGATCATTATTCCCGCTGCTGTCGGATTCAAAAATATTAGCCGGAAACTGACGGATAAAATCCGGGCAATCTTTAAATTGTACTTTAATAATACCGTCTTCACTTTCCGTTTTTATATAGATCTTTCCGCCGCCAGGCATTGCCCTGCAGAGGTTTTTAATTATATAAAAACAAACCTGGCGGAATTTCTTTTTGTCGGTAAGAATATATCCCCCGGCACTAATTTTTTTTAAAAGCCTTACATTTTTTGATCCTGCAAATCCCGCCAATACATTTAGCGAGTTGTTCAGGATCCCGGTAATTTCTTCATTTCTCATTTCCGGTGAAAGACTGCCTTTTGTAAACTGTTCTAGCGCTGAGAGATATTCTTCTGCGAAGTCTGCCTCTGCATATATTATCTCTGGAATATTAATCACTCCCGATTCCAAATTCATTTTTGCCAGAGCGTTCCCGCATCTTTTAATTATAAAAAAGTTCTCTCTTAGATCATCTTTAATCCGAGAAACAATTTCGCTTATGCCGGAATAGTTATTTTCCTTTACATCACCTTGTGTCATTTGGTTTGCTATAAAGGAAGAAAAAAAAGGGGACAGGAGGTTCAGATATTTCTTTTCCTCGATTCCAAATTTACCGTCGAATTTATTAATAAAGCGAAGGACGGCTAAAAGATTATTTTCATTATTAAGGAGCGGGAAGCACAACATGGAGTTGATTTCAATCCCTTCCGTTCCTTCATATTCCGGTATAAAATTCGGTTCACACCGAACATCATTGGAATACAAAATTTCTTTTCTCTCGGCGGCGGCTCCGGTGAGGGCAAGTCCTATTTTGAATTTCACTTCACTTTTTTTTAACGGGTCCCAGCGTATTAATTCATTGTTGAGTGTATCGGCAATGAAGAGATCGCATTTTAGGCACTGAAGTAAATTAGCCGATTCGGATAATAATGAATCTATCCGGCCTCCGGATAATCCGATCTTGATAAATGTTTCAGCTGTTCTTTTAACCCATGAATTCAAAACATCATCGTCAGCGGAGTCTTCGGCCTTTTTAAGGCATGTAAAAATTTCAGCATCAATATTGCTTGCTTTATAAGGCTCATTGCTATGTAATGATCCCGTTTGATAATCCGGGTTATTTAGTTCATCTCTTCCCGACTTTTTCTCCGGAAGTTCAATGTCGTTTTCGATTATGGCGAACCGCTCATTGTTAATGATTTTCCCGGCGGCAGGCATTTCATGTAATTTTCTATAATACTCCATTCTGCCGAGTGTTTTCACTCTTAAAAACATAGGCTTCGCCATACCCCTGATTTTTTCTTTTTCCAAATCATCGGCGTCAGGATTTTTATCCTTTGGAAAATACTCCTGCTCCGGGAAGTATGCATTATTTAAATAATACAATTTTCTAATTAGATATTTCGGTAGATCATTGATTGACCATACGTACAGCAGGCAGTCTCTGTTTGCAACCGCAGCAGAGGACCGTGGACTTCGGTAAATAGCCTCTTTTTCCCCGAAAAAATCATTTTTAATTTTAACTGCTGCCTCATTGCTTCCGCCGGGCACATAATTATAATTTTTTAATTTAACTTCCCCTTCAACTACAAGAAAAAGACAATTGCTTTCATCATTGATCCTGTAAATAATGCATCCTTCCTTATATGAAAGGAATTTCTTCTGATCAATCTTAATTTTACTTATATATGAGGGATCAATCCCGGCAAATAATTTATTTTCTTTTATCTCCTCAAAAGTTTTATTTTGCAT
Source organism: Ignavibacteriaceae bacterium (assembly GCA_035542335.1). GTDB lineage: Bacteria > Bacteroidota > Ignavibacteria > Ignavibacteriales > Ignavibacteriaceae > DATKLQ01. Next base: position 18,516 of record DATKLQ010000440.1, read on the forward strand.
GTAGAAATAAGTTTTGTTTATTAGCCCGCCGTAATAATAAGGAATATTGAAGAAATAGAAAAC
>DATKLQ010000441.1:0-7478 GCA_035542335.1 Ignavibacteriaceae bacterium
TTCAATTGCCATTCAATAGTCATACGGGTAGTCTACCGGTCGAAGCCTCGACGCAGGCGGAAAATGCGAATAGAAGATAGCTTCAGAAACAAATATTTAGATAAAATTTTATTTAAAAATACATGGTGGTCTTTAATTAATTTTTCTTTATATTAGATATGACTTAAGGGAGAAGTAAAAATGGGAAGGGATGAAAGACTAATCTATGAAATTCTTCAGATAATAGAGGAAAATCCTTACTGCAGTTCTTCGGTAATTACCATTAAAGGATACGATAATCAATCCGTTCTTAAGCATATAATGAACATTTGCAGGGAAAATTTAATTATTGCCGAACCGGCAGCAGATGAATCCGGAGAAACTGAAAATTTCATGAATATGCATCTTACATTAAGAGGACTTTTATATTTAAAAAAGCTCGATTCTATTTCGGCTTAATAAGATTAATTAATTCTGACGCAAAACTTTTTCCGGTAAGAATTTGTCTAAAGTTTAAAAAATAGAAAGAATTCTATGGCTCTGTTTAAAAGGTCCTCCCCTACCTTTTAATGGATGAAAGGAGTCCGCCCTCAGCATCCCTGCTGAGGGTTTTTTATTTTAATTTGAGAAGATACGCTGGATGCCGGAGAGGATGTTTTTAATTATCACTATATAATTCATCCAGTTTCCATTTCAATGGATTAAATTGAATATATTTTCTGGTGTAATAAAGATCCATTTCATTTCTAAGAATATGCTCATAATAATTTCTTTGCCAAACTGGTTGTTCCGGAGTTTTTCGGATTTCATTTATACGTTTTGCTGATTTCGATTTAAATTGGCCTACAATTGCCCCTAAAGAATTGGCTTGCAATGTGGGGGTGACCCCACGGATCGCCCCTACGTTCTCTCCCGCTTCTTTTCTGAGATTGATTTCACAATTGTCTGCCCGTGTAAAATTTGCTTTTTATCCTTAACCTTTGCAAATGAATTTATGTATGCTTCTTTCAGAAGCTTTTTAATATATGTTTTTGGAAAATTATGAGTGTCTTTCACTAAAATATAGCGGTATTGATTTCCTTGCCCCAGGAGTATTTTGCCGGGATCTGAAAGTTCGCTTCCCCAATAAAAGCCAAAATGAATATTTTTACTTCTCCTTCCGACTGCAATAGAACAAAAAGTATGACCAACCTTATCCGTCAGTGACCAGCCGAAAGCAAGGGCGTTGTAATTATCGTAGATTAATTCATTTGTTTGCGGATATAAATCCCAAACAAATTCACGCAGCTGCAGTACCACTTTTACAATCTTCTCATCAAACGGCTTTAGGAATTTTAGAAGGTCTTTTGTCTGCTCTTTACTCATTTACTAATTATTCCTGCTGGAAAATCGGATATTTATAATTCCTTTGAAAATTAGTCAAAGCTTGTTCCGGTTCTTAACTAATAAAAACTTATTGAACCTATCAGCAATATTATTAAAATTATCCCCCAAAAATACGAAAATGTTCGTTAGCGGCATGCGTACTCGCAGTCGATACATGGTTTCGGCATATCCGGCTTATGCAGCAGTCAAAGCCGTAGATTATATATAAGTTTATTTTGTTGCACGAAGCCAAACCTGCTGCGAAAAATTTTTTTATTGTTTTATACATCACATTTTTAAGCTAAGAATTTCCATAGAATTCAAAGGATTATCTGCAATTCTTATTTCTCTCATTTTCTTGTCTAGGTTTTTAGGTCTTTTCCGATTTACTTAATTCTTATAGAGTTTATGCCTATTAACATTTTAAAAGCTGAAGATGAGCGGATTTTTGTTTACGATTTGCAAAAATCGTTAAGGAATCTTGGATATAATATTTTAGGTTCTGTACATACATCGGCAGATGCTTTGGAATATGCAATAAAGTTAAAGCCTGATGTCGTTATATTAGATATAAAACTCGAGTATGGTTCTCATGGGCTTGAAGCCGGATATAAGATCTACTCGGCTGCCGGCATTCCGATTATTTATCTATCGGCTTACAATCCATACCGTTATTTAAAGAATAAAAATTTAAATTATTTTACTTACCTGGCAAAGCCCGTCGACATTGCTTTCCTGGATGAGGAAATAAAAAAGATTGTAAAGAAAAACGATCCAAAGGCTGAGACAAAGATTTGATATAAAGGATGAGAGAAAAAATAAGTTATCGGTCTCAGCCTTCTAAAATTTCTAAAACTACATAATAGGCTTTTATTTCTCCAAGCCCGGAGAGGAAGCGCGTGATCTCTTCATTAATGTCATGAGGGATGGCGGCATCTTCGATGACTCTGCGAATCTCACCGCTAAACTCACTGATTTTGTCCCTATCTTCCGGCTTTAGCAGCGATAACCGATCGAGTAATTCATTAATCGAGGGTGTTTCCGCAATGATTCTTTTAAAAGCTTCGGCAGAAATACAAAAACCCTCAGGTACGCGGATTCCTTCAATCCTGGAAAGTTCCCCCAGGTTCGCGCCTTTACCTCCGGCTAGCAACAGTTTTGTTTTATCGATATCCTTAAAACCAAACACAAATGTACTCATATCTTTTCCTTTTTTTGCCAATTAATACTTCAGCAATTTTAATGACATTCTTTGCATAATAATACTCACTGAACAAACCGTATTATTTGTTCAGTATATCAATAGTAAACGGGGAACAAGTAGAGTCTTTGCAGTCAAATTTTGCGCGAAATAGCAAAGATATCAGAAAATATTAATTTCTAATATCGGACATCGAATAATGAATATCGAACGACAGTTTCGAGTATTGTATTCATTATTCGACATTCAGTGTTAGATATTCGATATTTATAATTTGGTTCCGGCTTAGACAGTTTATGCAGTACGCAATAGGCAACTGCCGAAATTATAAATTATTTTTTTGGCAAGACCAAGCTCAACCTGTTACAGATCTTGCGGAGTGTGATAAGCTACAGAGGACAGTCTTGTTGAACTTCCTGAAAGGTGTAATTATAATTTATTATCTATAAACTATCTAAATATTTATCGGAATTTATGGTATGTCGCCGGCATGTGGAGGTTCGAGTTGAACCGCTTGTCAGGCAATTTATATTAATAATTAACATTCCAATAATGCTTTCTAAACAATTTTAAATAATCTTGAGGCTCTAACCTTTCTTCAACTTTTACTCCACCAACAACGGCAGATAAATATCTTTCTGCTTTCTGTTTCTCTTCTGCAGTACCGATCCATAATAGTCCAACTTCATTAAGGTATTTTATCTGGGGAAGTACCTCTTTCCAGACATTTTCCCACTCCTCTTTAGAAATTAGTTGTTGCTGCATAATACCAGGTCCAAATCCTAATTCTAATAGCATCAATTTTGTTTTCTGATCCGATGAATCTTCATAATAAGCTTTATAGATGTCGTTTTTAAATTCATTTGACTCTAACCTTAAAAATCCATCATAATTATTATTTTTAATCCAAGCACTCCACTGATTTATGCTATTATAATTTTTACCGGTCAATAGCTTTAACGATTCTTCTGCTTTACCATAATAACCTTTTGCTAAATATCCGGGTAAATATTCATTAATAAACTGCATTCGTTTTATATCAGCAGTAATGACGTTTTTACTAAAAATATAAGATAGGCTACGAGCAGGGGAAGGTTGTTCATGTCTCAGAATATATCCGTCAAAATTCTCAGGTCGCAGATTACTCCAGGGAATATCTTTACTGTATACAAAAATGTTCGAATCTTTCGCTGCTGCAAATGGAGAATTTTTTATTGTTGATTCATTAACGAACCGCTGATTAATTGTTAATACCGAATCTTGACCGAATTCTTTTTTAAGGTAATATGCCAAATAATATCCGTAGGACTCGGAATCGGGTAAGGCCCCGGCTATATTTTTACTTACATAATTTTTTATAAGATGTAAGTTACCATAAAATAATATTGCTTTTCTATTATTATTTTTTAAATATTCAATTATATTTTTTGCGGATAAACTGTCCCTTATTTGAACAAAATATTTTAATCCTTCTTCTTCAGAAAGCTGAAGACTTTGCGGATAATCAAAATTATTATAAGGCTCTCCTCCAAAAATGTTAAAACTGATTTTTGCCGGAAGATGTTTATTTGTGTTCAAACTATCTATGTGTAGTTTCAATGATCTTAACTCTGCACAGAATTCCAACCATTCCATTGTATTATAAGGGAGCCAATAATCAATAAATGGTTCCCAATTACCGCTCTCAATAAACTCACTAAGTTTTGCGACTTCTTGTGTGTCAGCTTCTAAAATTAAGGCAATATTATAATTTTTTGATTCCGCTCTACTTACTTTATCAATCCATTTATCAAGAAGAAATATCAAACTTATGTATGGAAGGGGGTGACCATGTGCAAAGTCCCCAAGCATTATAACTTTTTTATTTGCAAGTTGGTCAACAATATAAGAGTCTACATTAGTATAATAATTCCGTTCCGTTTTACTACAATTAATTGAAGAAGACCAAAGTACTAATGCAAATAATATTATCGCAAAATTCTTATAGGAATTATAATTAATCATTTGACGCTAAACTTAAATTGATTGACATTATTGTCAAGTGGACTGCTTTCTAAAATTTTATTTCTTTTTATAAACATAAAAAATATACATTTTGAAACTTTTTAATAAACGGTCCATATAGACGTTTTATTTCCTTGCTTTCTATAAAAATTAATCCATTGTAATTCCTTCTCTTCATTTCCGGCAATGCCGTCAGCGATTGATTTATGTAGGAAAAGAGTTAAGAAAATTAAACTTTTTTTCCCGATGTTCGAATATACAATAGAGAATTATGCGAACCGATGTTTCATGGAAAAAAGAGCGGAATTAAAGTGATTTATTTTTTTAACATTCTAAATCCTCCTCACTTTCATTTAAAAGTATTATGTAATAAAAATAAGAAGCAATGCCAATCATACAAAATAAATCAAATACACAAGCAATGGTTTCATAGATGAGAAAAAATCAGCAAGCGTGCTCTACTTCAATTCTATTTTTAGATGATGATGAGCAGGTTCTTTCTTCAGTCAGGAAGCTCTTTCGAAAGGAGCCGTACAGACTCTCCTATTTCAGTTCGCCGCATAAAGCACTAGAGTATTTGGAAGCAAACAGAGTGAATCTTATAATTTCGGATATGAATATGCCGGGGATGTCAGGTGAAGAATTCCTGAGAAAGGCAAACGGAAAAGGTTTTAATTCCATTAAGCTGATCCTCAGCGGATATCAGGAAAAATCAATCGTGCTTGACATGCTTGCAAAAGGGAATGCCCATTATTACTTGATGAAGCCGTGGGATGATGCCGAGCTGAAAAATACAATAAAAAAATTCTGCAGAATTAATGAGGATCTGGAGAGCAAAGAATTGCAAAAATATCTCGGATCCTTCAGCAAACTCCCGCCCCCGACGCAGATTACCTGGAAATTGAACAGCCTGCTTTCCGGGGAGAATATAAATATTAATAATATCATCGACGAAGTTAAACTCCATCCTTTTCTGACTGCAAAAATACTGCAGATTGCAAATTCCGTAAGCTACGGCGTCCGCAAAGAAATTATTTCACTTAGAAGCGCGGTTGTATTAATCGGCTTGAAACAATTAAAGACTCTCATAGTTTCTTTTGAACTGCTGAGAATTTTTTCCAATCTCATCGATAAATCTTTTGTACAGACAATTAATAATTTTTGGAATGAATCTCTGAAGAAAGCTTTAGTCGCAAAAAGAATTTCTGAAGCCTGGGATAGGAAGATTGATGAAGATCTGGTTTTTATTTCAGCATTGTTTTCAAATATCGGTTATATCGTATGGCTTTATACTGAGCCGGAAAATTTTAATGCATTCATCCGGCTGCAAAAGGAAAAACAAATTTCCGTTTCCGAGGCCGAGCAAGACTTATTTCTCTTTGAACATACTAAACTCGGTGCGGTTCTGCTTAATTTATGGAACATACCTTCCAGAATTATAGAGATCACAGAAAATCACCACTGCACCGAAGCTAAGGATGATGTGCTCAAAATTGTTCAGATTGCCGACTACCTTACCTGCACCGATAGTGAGTTTCCGCATGATAAATCAATTGATGAGCTTGCTGTTCAATTTAAGGAGAAGCTAAAAATATAAACATCCAAGAAGAATCCCTATGTTAATGATAAGATAAATCATCTCTCATTAAACTCAATTATAAGAAAAAAAAATTAGAATTAATCATTAACTCTGAAATTCTCGGCAAATCAAAGTTAACCGTTAGCCATAAGCGGGGAGAGTTAGTTCAACGACAATCCTATTCATCCCGGTAAAGGTGAATTAATATAATACATTCAGGCTTCTATAAGACTCCGTAATATCGGCAGTTATCCTAATTGAAATAAAATGTTTGAAATATTAAAGTTTCAGTCATAATTCTTCGATAATTAATCAAGCGAAATTTATGTTTAAGAAACGATTTTAATGTTTAACTTTACAAAACCTGATAGGCATAGTCATTCAAAGGATCTTTGTTCTCCTTACCGAAGATTTAAAAAATCCGATCTACTCGTCTTATTAAATCAAAGCAGCCTTCGGCCGATGCAACATTTTCTAGTTTTTGAAACTATACAGTTTCCATTGATTTCCTTTCTGAATCATGAAGGATAAAGAAATGAACCTGATTTTTGAAAATAATCCACTTCCTATATTCATTTATGACAAAGAAACTCTATTCTTCCTAAATGTTAATTCCTCTGCTATTTTGCTTTATGGTTATACCATGGATGAATTTTTAAGCATGACCATAATGGATCTTAAACCGCCGGAAGAGACGCCGCTTCTTGCTAAATTTTTGTCAACTTTAAAATCGGAATCCGGCAGTGCTACCGATATTAAGCATAAGAAGAAAGACGGTTCAATCATAATTGCGGAAATATTCTTTCATGAGCTAGCATTTAACGGCAGGGCAGCAAGGTTTGTAGTCGTTAACGATATTACCGAAAGAAGAAAAACAGAAGAAGAAAATAAAGAAAACCAGAGAAAGCTCTCTACTTTAATAAGCAATGTACCGGGTATTGTATACCGCTGCAAGAACGATTGTAATTGGACAATGGAATTTGTCAGCGAGGGATGTTTCGAGATAACCGGTTATAAGCCGGAAGAGCTCATCAATAACAACAAAATCTCCTATAATGAAATAATTTTCCCGGATGACAGGGGATATGTTTTCGAAGAAGTGCGTAAAGCTCTAAATAAAAAGGAACCATACCAGCTTTCCTATAGGATAAAAGATTCCTCAAATGAAATAAAGTGGGTTTGGGAGAGAGGTCGGGGAATTTTCAGCGAAAATAATATATGCCTTGCGCTGGAGGGATTTATAAACGATATAACCCCTGTAAAAAATTATCAGGCTGAATTAATAGAGGCCAAAGAAGAAGCAGAAGAGATGAACCGCCTGAAATCGGTGTTTCTTGCAAACATGAGTCA
>DATKLQ010000442.1:0-4008 GCA_035542335.1 Ignavibacteriaceae bacterium
AGCTTACAACGGAATCAAACGCAAGCGCCGGTTCCATATTTGAAATACCAGCAGGATTTAAAAAAGGAATTGCACCCTGCAGAAGCAGAACGAGGAAGGACCAGATATAAAATACAAGGTTAAGCAAGAGAAGAGCTTTCATATTCTTCTTCCAGTCCATCTCCTCATTGGGATTGACTCCGGAAATTTTGAATACGAAATTTTCAAGAGGAGCAAGAAAATCCGTCCAGACTTTCTCCCCTTTAAAAACTTTGCTCATATATTTAGCGAAGGGAACGGCGAGAACGACCATCGCTAAAAAACAAAATATAATTCCATATAATTCAGTGTTCATAGTTTTTCCTTAAAATTTTTCCGGTTTTATTAATACATAAAAAAGATAAAGACCTACCAGAATGCTTATAATTAATAGAAGTACCATTTGTCCTCCTTTTAAAGACTGTCAAAAAAATTAATCGACTTATAAACTATCCAGAAAAGAAAAGCGCTGAGCAATATCATTAAGAATGTCATCATTTTTGAGATTCTCCTTTTTGATTAAAAAAATTCCTTGCTCTTTTTTTTAATTAAAGATTTTCTTTTTAATTTCTCCCGGGATTCATGCCCATCTGAGCTGCCGTTCGGATTAATTACTTCATCAGCGGGATAAATAAATATTCTGTCTTATTCTCTATAGGATCGGCGGTGTCAATAATGGTTGATACTGCATGTTCGGTTTGATCGTCGGAACAAATTAATTCTATCTTAATTTTCGGAATAAATTCCAGATTAAAACCCTTTGCCTCGCTCAGGGTTATATCTTTAAATCCTAATGCTTTCAATGCAACCTGAATATTATAAAGCCTATTGGTTTCTATAATTGTCTCTATCTTTTTCATAATTTTTCACTTGTAATATTATGTTCTTGTTATAATAAAATTGATTTCTAAAGTGCAATGTCTCCTGTTTCCTCAGTACGAACTCTTATTGCTTCTTCAACTGTGTTGATGAAGATTTTGCCGTCTCCGACGTGGCCGGTTTTCGCGGAACTAATAACTATTGCAATTGCATTGTACACTTTGTTATCAGGGCACACCAGCTCAATTTTAAGCTTTGGAATAAATTCCATTGTATATTCGGTACCCCTGTAAGATCCAATTTGTCCGGCTTCTTTTCCATGCCCCTTTACTTCGGTTACGGTTAATCCGCTGAAACCGGCTTCTTGAAGAGCTTCATGCACTTCATCAAGCTTGTAAGGATGAATTATTGCTTCAATTTTTTTCATAGTTGTCCCTTCGATTTAGCCAGGTATCTGTTCAAAGGGCAGTCCAAAGAAATTTCTTGGGAAAATCTGAAGTTTTAAGCATATATATCTTTTTAAGATAAGATTAGGCTTTTCAAAACGGCAGGGTATTTTTCAAAACGGAAGGGTCGAAAGATTTAAGAATAAAGGAGAATAATTATTAAGGAAAGATCCCTTTATATAAGTAAGATCCTTTTTATTCTTTTAAAATATTGATTTACAGCTGCCGGTAAGTTTAAAGGGAAAGCTAAATCAATAAACATTTATCTGAAATAATTTTTAATTTTATAAAGCAATTGATTTTTTATATTGAAATGATTTTCATTATTAAAAGTAAATGGTATGTCTTCTCCTTAATAACAAGCAATTTATTTCTCTTCATTTTAAAAAGCGCAGAATGTGAAGTTAATTTAAAGCATCTTAATAAACCTCAGCAGGCCGATAAACCCGCAACTTTCTTTGCAGATTCCGGAAGTACCGAAAATAATCCGGCATTAAAGCTGCCCGATAATCATGCGAATAAAAGCAGCAGCGGTACGAAAATTTATTCATCATCTTTTATTATAACTCATCTAAATAATAAGTATTCAAAAGAACATTCCCGGATAAATATCGGCTTTACGTTCCGTGCGCCGCCTATTTCTCAATATTAATTAAATCAGAAATATTTATCACGAAAAACCAGAAAGGTGAATCATGGAATTCAACTCTCTCCTGGATCTTTTAATGAAAGGCGGCTTTACAATTTTAATTCTTTTAATCTGCTCAATACTCTCTTTAAAAGTAATAATTGAAAAATTAATCTTGTTTAAAGCTTTAAAAGAGAGATATATTTATGATTATTCTTCAAAGATCAACAGATTGATCTTAAAAAATAATATGGAGGAAGCCGTTGAAGAATTGGAGCTTATAACCGTTCCGTCTTTCGGGCTTAAAATTAAGTCTGCGCTCCGGACAATCTTTAAATTTATTCTTACCGATAATGAAAAGAGCAAAGAAGAGCTGGTGGAGCAGTCATACATTAAGCTGGATATTCAGCTTGTCAGGCTCGAGAAGGGATTAAATATTCTTGCTACCCTGGGAAGCATTTCGCCATTTATAGGATTATTCGGAACAGTTATAGGAATTATAAAATCCTTTGAGGCATTATCAAACACCGTCTCCTTCAGCTATTCAAACGTAATGGCAGGAATTGCCGAGGCCCTGATTTCCACAGCCGCCGGACTTTTAGTCGCTGTTCCGTCGGTAATGTTTTATAATCATTTTTCGAAAAGAATAAAAAGCAGCCTGCCTTTTTTTGACGAAGCTATAAATACCACCGTATCCAATGTCGTTAAGATGAGAGGACAAAAGTATGAGAAGGTATAGGCCGGAATCAAAAGAATTTTCGGAAATAAATATAACACCCTTTACAGATGTTGTCCTTGTTTTGCTGATTATTTTTATGATTGCCGGGCCGGTGATAATTAAGGGAAGCTTCGACGTAAAGCTTCCTTATTCTTCTTCTTCCGGGAATATTCAAAATGAAAAGATCGCAATTTCCCTGAATATTAAAAAAGAGATTTCATTGAACGGCAAAAAAGTTACCGAAGATGAGCTGGCAACGTTGTTAAAAGCCAATCTAATGAATAATATTAATCAGGATGTTTTACTGAACGCAGATTTCAGGCTGACGCACGGATGGGTTGTTCATATAATCGACATTGTTAAATCTGCCGGAATTACAAAGATAATGATCGGGACAACTAATCAGGAAAACTATTAAATTAGCCTATTCAGTCATTAATTTTAGATGAATATTTTTTTTCAAAATTGTATGTTGCTTTTTCAAAATGATAAGATAAATCAAATGGAAAATGGAAAACCTGTCCCGAACTTGTTTCGGGCCTGTCCCGAACTTGTTTCGGGATGGTAAATGAGAAAAAATAAATTTATAATTTCAGCATAAATTTTGTTTTCTTATATGAAATAGAAAATTCATCATGAAAGAAAAAAATAAAAACATAAGCATTTCGGCAGGGAAACAGTATTTCCTTTCAACGGTTATCCTTTTTGGATTCATTGCACTTTTATATTTCATCCAGGATTTTATTGGATATCAGACTGTTTCTCTGATCCTTCTGTTAATCATTTTCCTTCTTCCTCTATTTAATTTTGAAAGAGGACCTATTATTTTAGCGGCAGTTATAAGTGCTCTCGCCTGGGATTATTATTTTATTCCTCCTCATTTTACGATGCACATTGCAAGAGCTGAAGATGTTATGATGCTGTTCCTGTTCTTTATTGTTGCAATCACCAACGGAGTTTTAACGGCAAAGCTTAAAGAACAGAAAAATTCTATGAGCGAAAAGGAGAAGAAGTCCAAAGCATTATATAACTTGCTAAAGGATTTATCCGGCAGCAGGGATATTAATGAAGTTTCCGAAAGAACTGTCCGGCAAATAAAAAATACATTCGGATTTCAATCTGTAATTTTTTATTCAACAGATTACAATAAGCTGAACAGGAATCCTCATCCTGCGAGCAGCTTTAAGCCGGACGAAATGGAATGGCTTGCCGCGGAGTTGTCATTCATTGAAAAGATCGAGACTGGTAAAACAACCGGGACGCTTCACGATACCGATGCAGTGTATTTTCCTTTGAAGAATAATGGCTCAATCTTAGGGGTTTTAGGTGTGAATATAGATGACGAAATGAAATCAAAATCTTCTGAAATGGAGTTCCTG
>DATKLQ010000443.1:0-4926 GCA_035542335.1 Ignavibacteriaceae bacterium
CGTATCTTTCATCGCGCCTAATATAAGTCCGCCAATATTTTTAATCTGTTCGACTTTTCCGTCTTCGGAAACTATGAATGGAACATTGTGCCCGCCGTTTGAATATTCAAAAGCTCCGCTGCGGGTATCGAGCACGCCGTAAAAAAGAGTCACAAACATATTAGCCGGGGTCTCTTCAGCAAGAACATTATTAACTTCGTATAAAACATTATCGGCAGGCATGCCTTTGTATGAAGTTGCTTTAAGCAGTGTTTTGCAGACAGCCATTAACAAAGCAGATGCAATTCCTTTTCCGGAAACATCCCCGATTACAACTCCAAGTCTGTATTTATCAATAAGGAAGAAGTCATAAAGGTCTCCTCCAACTTCTTTTGCAGGAACCATTTTAGCATATATATCGAATTCTTTTCTATCAGGAAACGGCGGGAATGTTTTCGGGAGTATTGATGTCTGGATTAAGTTTGCAATATCGAGCTCCTGCTGAAGTGCAATTAATTTTGCCTGTGCCGAAAGTATAAGCTTATAATGTTCAATTTCTTTTAGAGATTTTTGAATCGTTATCTCGAGGTCTTTTAAATCAATTGGCTTTGTTATGAAATCGTAGGCACCTCTGTTCATTGCGGTTCTTATATTTTCCATATCGCCGTAAGCGGAAATAATAACGGACCGGAGCAGCTTATTATTGAGCTCATTTATTTTGGAAAGAAGAGTGAGCCCGTCCATTACAGGCATATTTATATCCGTAAGTATTAGATTAATCGCATTACTGCCGGAAATTTTTTCAAGTGCTTCCTGGCCATGCCCGGCAAAAGAAAATTCATATTCGCCGGCAGCTATTTGCTTCCTGAATTTCTGAAGTATAAGATACTTTACATCCGGCTCATCATCGACTACAAGAATTTTAATTGGTAGCATTATGCTGCTCCCAAAAGGCTTAGCTTTTCCTTCAAAATATCAAATTCGATAGGTTTTATAAAATATTCCTCCGCTCCGTATTTCCTGGCAGAATCAATATTCTGCTCGTCGCCGTATGCGGTAATCATGAATACTTTCAATTTTGGATAGCGCTCCTTAATTATTTTAAGGAGTTCAATCCCGTTCATCCTCGGCATATTAATATCCGATAAAATTAAATAGCTTTCCGGATTTTCTATTCCTTCAATTAATTCGAGGGCAGAATGACCGTCATAAGCATAGTGTATCTGTACTTCACCTTTTCTTAATTCTTTTCTGAATTTCTGTTGAAAGAGAAGCTGCATATCTCTTTCATCATCTACGACTATTAGCCTCATGATTCCTCACGTTAGTTGATCGTAAGTTACTAGGTTATTGAGTTATTAAGTTATTGAGTTAGGGATTAACTTAGTAACCTAGTAACTTAGTAACCTAATAATTTGTGCTATTTACTTACCGTTTTTGGGCAGTGAAATAATAAACTCCGTATATGCGCCCTGCTCAGTTTCAAATCTAATACTCCCGCTATGTTCTTTAACTATTATATCATAGCTCAATGACAGACCTAAGCCAGTACCTTCGCCTGCAGGTTTTGTAGTGAAGAACGGGTTGAAGAGTTTATCTCTTGCTTCAGGCGGAACACCGTTGCCGTTGTCCTTAATTCTTACCTCAACAGCATCCGTTTTATTGATTGTCCTGACACATAAAGCAGGAGCAAAATTATTCACTCCAGTCTTTTTCTTCTTATTTGCTTCATAAAAGCCGTTATTTATTACATTAAGGAATACCCGGCTGACGTCCTGGGGCACAATAGATATTTTTTCAATTGATCTGTCAAAATCTTTCTCGATAGTTATGTTGAATGAAGCATCGCGGGCACGCAGCCCGTGAAAAGCTAGGTTTAAATCCTCTTCCAGCACGGCATTAATATCCGATAAAATTCTTTCGCCAGATTTACCCCTTGAATGCTGAAGCATGCTCCGGACAATGCTGTCTGCACGCTTGCCGTGTTCATTAGTCTTCGTAACATTCTGTTCAATATTAGAAAGAAGATCCTCGAAATTCTCTGCCGAATCAGATGCGAATTTATCTTTTACTTTATTATATTCTTCCCGTAATTCCTCAACAAGCTCTTTTGCTAGCTGTGCAAAATTATTTACAAAGTTCAGGGGATTTTTTATTTCATGTGCAATTCCCGCGGTTAATTGCCCCAATGATGCAAGCTTCTCCTGAACAACTAATTTTTCCTGTGTGGATTTCAAATCGTTCAAAGCAGAATCAAGCTTATAAATTGTTTCGTTAAGCTGGTGATAAGCATCCGCATTATCAAGTGCAATTGCAGTATAGGAAGCAAGGTTTTGTAATATTTTAAAATGATAATCCGTATAAGCATTCTTTATAAAGCTTTGTATTGTAATAACGCCGAGCACTCGTTCTTTTGAGATTAAAGGGATATAGATAAGAGATCTCGGTTCTCTGGAAAAAGAACCGTCTTCAAGAACTCTTTCCGGTTCTTTGTAATATTGAATATACTTCCTGTATTCGGATGAAACATCATTTATAAATATAGGCTCTTTGTTTTCAACGCACCAGACGGGAAATTGGTTTTTATCTTTTGTATCTCTTGAATAAGGCGGATAACGTTTTCCTTTCTCGAGTGCAAGCCTGTATTCTATTTCTTCTCTTTCGGGATGATAAATACCTACTCCGAAGATTGTAGCATCGGCTAATTGATTGACATGCTCATATAATTTATAGAAGATGGTATCAAGCTCTAAGGAAGCGGTAATTTCTTTTCCTATCTCGCTCAGCAATTCTACATTTTTTCTTCTGTCATTTTCGGCCTGGAGAGCTTTTGCCTCAGCTTCCGCCGTTTCCGCTCTTAATTCGCTTTCCCGGAATTTAGCTTTCTCCCTCTCCTTTCTGGTCAACCTTCTTCTCTGCATCCGGTCGATGCTGAAAAATCCTGAAGCTAGTACAACTGCATATCCGGCATATGCCCAGAAATTGCTGTACCAGGGAGGACGTATTGTAAATGAAAAAGAAGCTTCCCTGCTTTCGACCTGATAAAGATTCTTTCCTTTAACTCTGAAGGTATAATCACCGGAAGGAAGATTGGTGTAATTTCTATGATTATCTTTTTTCCATGCGGACCATTTCTCATCAAAACCTTCAAGCTTAGACTGGTATTCGGAAGCTGAAGGATCGATCATGCTTATTGCCGAGAATTCAAATAATATCGAATTATTTGAGTAATCAATTTCGGGAACGGTTTTAGACCCTGTTTCTGAGTAGCCTCCGAAAATCAGCGAGTCTTCACCGATTACAACTCTTCTGACCAAAGTCCTGAATTCTTCCATATCATTTTTCGCAGCTTTCTCATCAAACCTGTAAACACTTTTCGATCCTCCGAACCAAACTATTCCGTTTTCTTCCGGATAGATGCTTCCGATGGGATCCCTTGAGAGGCGGGAGGTAAATGTTTTTTCAGGCCTATACGATCCATTCTCCTGGAGCCTGTAAAAAGTTACTTCTTTCCCGGTTGTAATCCACAAATTATTATTGAAGTCGTTCTTTATTACTACGCTTGAAAAATCTATTAATCCGTCCCAGCTAAGTAAAGTATCCTTAGCGAATTTTTGTCCGTCATCATTATAAGTATAAACTCCGTCGGAAAAAACGACATAGAATTCTTTATTAGTTGGAAAAGTTAAAGCGCCGCCCGGTGTGAAGCCCTGCTTCACGCCGAATTCTGTCATTTTCGGATTATTAATCGGCCTATCATTAAAGTCAAGACGAAATATTCCCCTGCTGTCGCTAGCCGCTAATAAAACACCCGGCTTTACTTCAGCAATAGAAATAATATAACTATCTAATCCAATAATTTTACCTTCATTAAGCCATTCTTGCCTGCCTTCCGGTGAGTTCTTATTTTTATTCCGGTAAAATGAAGCAATGCCGTCAATTAATGCAATAAATATCCTGTTGCTGTCTTTTTGTGAAATATGAATAAATTGCGGAACAAATGATTGACCCAAAGTTTTTTTAATGAGCTTAACTTTTAATCCTTTTATACTATAAAATCCGGTTCCGTGGCTTACCAATAATTGGTCGCCGTAAGGGAGCAAATGGAATGTCTGAGTATTTCCCGGAAGAAATCCGTTTAATTCCTGAATTGTGGATGTCTCTTTGTCAAGATAATAAACGCCGCTAGTACCACCGAAATACAAAATGCCGTTATGTCTAGCAATAGTTAGAATAGAGGTAACACTGCCTGAAGATTCATTAAATATAGTAATAGGCGAAGGATACTCGACTGTTGAAACAGATCCTTCGGGAGCAATCCAGATTAATCCTTTGCTGTCGATAAATAAAGCAGTAACAGAATTGCTGGAAAGCCCGAATTTTTTATTAAGCAATAATTTTATATTCCCGAGCTTATCTATTACAACCATTCCGCCGTTTAATGTAGTAAGTACGTAAGTATCATTCGATAAAACACTGCCTCTGTATAAAGTATACTGCTTTAAATACGGATTTGCTTCGCAATCGAAAGGTTTGAAAGAGCTGCCGTCAAAGAGAAAAAGACCTTTATTAAACGTGCCGACAAGTATTTCTTTTTTTCCTTCAAAATTATAAGGGAGCATCACCTGCAATCTGTCATCGGCAAATTGTTCGCCTCCGGGGAGGAGGATTAATGAATCTTTAACCATTTTCATTAATCCGACACCGCCCTGCTGGACGTAGTAGGTGTTGTTCACATTGAATGCAAAGTTAAACTGTGCCTTAGGCTTCCATGATTTAAGTTTCCACTTGATCTTAGATCCGGAAGAACTGTTAGATTTATCTTTTGTAAACCTGAAAATTCCTCTCATTGTCTGGTAATAAATCTCATCATTTAAAACAATTGTAGTCCAGGTATAGGAAAAATCTTTTTCATCATCTTTTAAATAATCCAGGAGGGATACATAA
>DATKLQ010000444.1:0-3926 GCA_035542335.1 Ignavibacteriaceae bacterium
GCACCACCGATTCCACCTTCGAAGGAAATGTTACTCTATATGTTCATAACCTCGAGCATCTCCAAAGATTAATTGACAGGCTTAAAAAGCTTAAGGGAGTTTATTCCGTAGAAAGATTTGAAAGCGCCTAGTGAACCTCCTTTCGCCTGAAATTATCTCTTATATAAAAAAGAATTCTGAATGATAAACGAGACCAGATTCCTGGCTATTGATTACGGCTTAAAAAGGATCGGTTTAGCATTAACCGACCCGTTGTTTACTTTTGCTTATCCTTTTAAAACTATTGAAAACAATAACAGAACGTGGGAAGAAATTCTTAAAATAATTAAAGAAAAAAATGTAGTTAAGATTATCCTTGGAAATCCCCTTAACAAAGACGGAACTGTTTCAAAGCTTTCCGGTGTAGTTGAAGATTTTAAAAAGCAGCTGGAACTAAAAACGAAGCTGGAAGTGGTTATTGTCGATGAACGTTATTCTTCCCAGATTGCTAAAGAGAGAGTAATCGAATCGGTTGCAAAAAAATCAAAAAGAAGAGATAAGGGGATTTTAGATCGGAATGCTGCGGCGGTTATTCTGCAGGTGTACATGGATTCAAACCCGAAAAGATAAGAAGGTAAAATTTTAAAAAATCTTTAATTGAATTCCCCTGCTTCCGTATCCTTATATTTAACTGAATTTTTTCCTTATTTTTGTTGAGATAATCAATCCCGGCTAAGCCTGTCCCTTGTGGCTGGGGACAATAAAGTAAGAATCTATGAAAAAGAACCTCCATATAGTAGTAATTTCCATAATTTTTTCCGTAATATTGTGGGTTTCAATTTCCTTATCCGGTGATTACTTTGCCACTTATAATATTCCGATTAAGCTTATTAATTTTCCCCCGGGTTACACTACCGGGACAAAGCTTCCCGGCCAAGTTTCGGTAAGGTTAAAAGGAGAAGGGTGGAAGCTTATTTCGGTAAGCCTTGGGACCGAATCGGATTATCTTGTATCCGTGGGAAACGACAGCGGAAAAGTAGCGGTAGATCTCAACAGTCATCTGAGCGATAATCAATGGCTTTCATCCGGCATTGAAGTAATCAGTATTACTCCCGATACTCTTTCTTTCATAGTTGAAAAAATTTCAAATAAAAAAGTTAAAATTAAACCGGATTTGAATCTTAATTTTAAACCGGGCTACGGGCTGGCTACTCCCGTCAGGATTAATCCCGAATATACAACAATACACGGCCCGGGAAGATTTTTAAGAAATCTATCTGTAATTCCAACCCGGCAATTATATTTGAATCATCTCGACTCCAAAAGAACTGAACTGTTGAGTCTGCCTGAAATTCCCGGCATGACTTATGATAATAATTATGTAAGAATATTATTGGATATTCAAAAAATTGTAGATAAAAATTTTGATAATGAACCCGTTGAGATTAATGATATCCCGCATAACCGCAGCGTTATTCTGCTCCCCGGAAAGATCGGTATCGGAGTTAGAGGAGGGATCGACATTCTTGCTAAATTAACTAGAGATAAAATTAACCTTTCCGTGAACTACAACGATATTATGCGGGATACTTTAGGAACTATTTCTCCGGTCGTTTTATTACCGGAAAATGTTTCCCTGCTTTATCTTAAGCCTGAAAGACTTAGATACATTATTAAAAAATTTAAATGAACTCTGCAGTTAGAAAAAGCATGTTTATATCTTTTGAAGGAATTGATTTCTGCGGGAAATCAACGCAGGTTGAGCTTCTCAAGGATTATCTTCTAAAAGCCAATAAGCTTGTTGAAATTATACGTGAACCGGGCGGAACGGAAATCTCCGAGAAAATTCGGAAAATACTGCTCGATAAAAACCATTCCGAATTTTTTATGGAGACTGAAATTTTTCTTTTTTCGGCAAGCAGGGCTCAACTGGTACGGGAAAAAATCCGCCCTTATTTAAAAAAGGGGTATTTCGTAATTTCCGACCGGTTCCATGATTCCTCTACTGCATACCAGGGATTCGGCAGAGGAATTCCCTTGGAATCAATTCTGCAGATTCATAGGCTCGCAGTCGGAGAAACTATACCTGACCTTACATTTCTGCTAGACATTACGGTTGAAGAAATGGAGAAGAGAAAATTTTCGAGGTTAAAATTATTGCGGAAAGAACCAGACAGGATTGAAATATCCGATAAAGAATTTTTTAACCGTGTACGCGATGGTTACCTTTATCTTGCCAAAAAGGAGCAAAGGTTTAAAATAATTGATGGAACAAAAAATATAAATGTGATTCATAATCAAATTATAAATGAATTAAGCCTGGTTATTAAGAAGGAGCTGGTATGACTTTCAATAAAATTAAATGTACGGTTGCTTCGGTAGTTCTCTTATTTGTCTTTTCAGGTTTTTTTACCGGAACAGGAGACATTTACTTCGAAGTTTCAAAGAGCATCGATATCTTCAGCAAAGTTTATAAGGAGATTTCATTCAACTATGTTGATGAGATACAGCCTGAAAAATTTATGGAAGCAGGGATCCAGGGAATGCTTCAATCCCTCGATCCTTATACGATCTTTATAGATGAAAACAAGAAAGATGAAATAGATTTAATTACGAACGGGAAATACGGCGGAGTCGGAATCTCTATCGGTGTCCGCGGGAATAATGTAACTGTGATCGAAGTGCTCGACGGTTATTCGGCGCAGCGGCAGGGAATCAGAATCGGCGATGTTATAATCCAAGCAGGAGGAGTCGATATTACTCCTGAAAATATAGACGAAGTTTCCTCCCTTGTTAAGGGAAAACCCGGAACGGTAGTTGACCTAAAGGTAGTCAGGGGCAATGAAAAAGATACCATAAAATTTAATCTTGTCCGTGAAGAGGTTATAGTTAAAAATTTAATTTACTACGGGTTTTATCCAGAAAACAGTAACAATGTGTATATGAAGCTTGCCAGCTTTAGCCGGTCTGCGGGAGACGAAATAAAAAAAGCATTGAGAGAATTAAAAACCCGGAAAGAAATTAAATCCGTAATCCTTGATTTAAGAGGAAACCCCGGCGGGCTCCTCGACGTGGCTGTCGATATTACTGAAAAGTTTATTCCCAAAAACCAGCTAATTGTTTCTACGAAAGGACGCAATGAGATAAATACAAAAGAGTATATCTCTTCACAGGAACCTATGTTCGGAGAGGGGGAAATGGTCCTGCTTGTCAATGAAGGCTCGGCATCTGCTTCGGAGATTATAGCAGGAGCATTGCAGGATCACGACAGGGCTGTTTTGGTGGGAAACAAAACATACGGAAAGGGCTTGGTCCAGACAATAACTCCGCTCAGTTTCAATACTTCACTGAAGATTACTACCGCAAAATATTATACACCCAGCGGAAGATGCATTCAGAAGATTGACTATACCAAGGATAATGATGTTTTTACCGGGGAAGATTCTCTCTCCGCTACCCCTTTCCTTACCGATAATAAAAGAATTGTTTACAGCGCGGGAGGGATTACGCCCGATTCAATCGTTTCAATTGAAAACCTGCCTGAAATAGTTGTCGAGCTTTTGGCTAAAGGGGTTTTCTTTAAATTTGCCGACCATTATTACTACAATAATCCTCAAGCGGATTTTAGTTCTTTAAATGATGATAAGCTTTTTGAAGATTTTAAGGAATACTTAAGTGAAGAGAAATTTACTTACCAGCCCGACGCCGACAAGCTGGTAGATAGATTAATTCAGGAAGTAAAGGACAAAAGGCTTGGAGATAATATTGTTAATGATTTAAAAAAGATAAGAAATCAGTTTGAAATTAAGGGGAATGGAGAATTAAAGCTCTTTAAGGATGAGCTTATTAAAGAAATTAAGTTTGAGCTTGCATCAAGGTATCTTGGCACCGAAGCCAGGATTATGGAAGCTTTGAAATATGATGATCAATTCCAGGCAGCTCTGGAT
>DATKLQ010000445.1:0-14558 GCA_035542335.1 Ignavibacteriaceae bacterium
ATCCCTCAAAAGGAATTATCCCTTTTTCTTTAATTCCTTTCTCCGGAAGGTGAAACCTGTAAATCGAATAGAGAAAAAAAAGAGCCCTTACACGATCATATAAATTATCATTCCCGCGCCAGAATTTTTCAAGCTCTTCACATTCTTTTAAAAGCTCTTTTAGAGTTAGGTTTCGGCTGAACTCATCTAACGAAGTATCTCTGACCCGGATGTCCTTGGAAGTAATTAGTTCGGTTAAGCTGCTCATAAAATAACTATTCCGGTTTATTGCTATAGAAGCTTAATTCTTTCTGTCCCAGCAGCTCCAGCATTTTTGTAAGCACAACATCTCTGTCGGTTCCGTTAAGAGCCAGTGCAATCTGGGCAGTAAATAATCCATACTTTGATCCGAGATCATAACGCATACCCGGATATTCGAATGCAAGATACTGTTCTTTCTTTGACAACTCATCTAGTGCTGAGGAGAGAGTTATGTTCTTGCTCTCTTTATTCTTATTCAAAAGGAAACCTAATATGTCAAATACGGCCGGGGTTAAAACATGGATTCCAAAAAAGCATAAATAATGACTTGAGCGGAGCCCCGGTATTATCAGGCTTTGTTCAGCTTCAGTAGGTGTCGGTTTTTCTATTACCCTTTCCACCTTATATAAATCTTTTTTTCCCGGCACTCTTTTCCCTCCCACTGTCCCATAAAAAGGAAGCTGTGTTTCGGAAGTGGACTGTACTGCAGAGACAGTGCAGTCTTCGGCTTCCGAAATCTTTACAAGCTTTTCGGAACATCCTTCAGGTTGTGAGCTGACATTCAGATGGTCGCCGACTAAATGGAGTACCGGCGAGTTCTCGGAAAAGCCTTTTGCGCAATAAACCGCATGTCCATAACCGAGCGGATCCGGCTGCGGAATGAAATTAATTCTGCTGATGTAATCTTTTGCTACTTCCTTGTATTTCTCTTTATCTTCGGGATTTATAACCAGTCCGATCTCTTCAATCCCCGCTGCTAAAGACTGTTCAATTATTATTTCCAGAACGGATTTTTCTATCCCGTCACAGTCTACAAGCGTCTGAAGCGGAAGATTCCTTTGCTTTTTGCCTGCAACTGTAACTACTGCTTTTTTTGTTTTCATTTATTATAATAAATATTTATTCGGATATTATGCAAAATATTAAAAAATGGAGTAACGGAGAAGCGGAGGGGAGAAATGGAGTGGCGGAGTAATGGAGGAGTGGAATGTTGGAATAATAGAAGGTTGGAATAATGGAATGTTGGAATAATGGGGGAAATTGATTGGACGGCAGATGAATGATTGGTTGAATGATTGATTGGATGAACGAATGGTTGAATGATTGCATGGATGAGAGGAACAGAGTAATTGTTAGTACATTGTTAATGCTTATTGCGACAGCGGCTTTCCAATTAATTATTTACAATTAACGTATAACTTTTAATATCTGCATCGTGCTTAGATTTTCTTCTGGTGAGCAGATAATAACCGAGCCCTTGTATTTATGATTTGTGCAACACGATAAATTTAAAGAATTGATAAATATTTTTTAATTGCACATTTTTCATTTAATCAATGAAACTTACATTATATAAATACCGTAGGAATTTTTCTTACCTATTTTTGTCAGCATACTTATTTTTCTTGGCGCTTACAATTTTACATTATCATCATATAAACATACAGAATGGGAATTTTAAGGTAGAGAGACATTTGGATGATCAAATCCAAAGCCATCCCGATAAATTATTAGAAATATACGGGGAATGTTTAGTCCTTCATTTCAGCAGCACAATTGATAATATAAGTTACATTCCTTATATAAATATCAAAAAATTAGATAACAAAACGTATCTTCATTTCAAATATCCTAACAAAATACCTAAACAGGAAATCGGCTGGGAAAATCATCTTAGAGCTCCCCCTCCAAAATTTTCTTAATCCAGGTTTTCAATTTATATAAAAATCCCTTTAGCAAAACCGAATAAATGTTCCCATTTATTTTAATAGCGCCCAGTACTTCAAAAAAATCTATTCAGTATTCTTAAAAATGTTTACAAAGATTTCTTTTTTCTTTCTTTTATTAGCATTGTCTCTTTCAGCCGGTGCGCAGCAGCTAAGCAGCCGGCAGTTAGATTCTTTATACTATTCTGTCGTCAGAATAAAACGGCCGGAACTTATGAGAGATATAAATTTACCGTTTAATTTTACTTCTAAGCACTTGAAAAGTGCAACAAGCTTATTTAATGCAATAAGAATTAATCTTAGGGCTTTCAGTAAAAAACAGCAGATTGTTTTGCAAGGTATCCTCGACAGACCGATGACCGATACAAGTTTTTTTTCACCTAATGGATTTTTTAAAATACACTTCAATGCTTCAGGAATAGATACCCCGACTTACAATATTCATCTTTTTGCCGAAGCATTAGATTCTGTCTATAATTTTGCAGTAAAAAATTTTGGTTATTCTCCACCCCCTTCAGATAATGATTTAGGCGGCGACAATAAGTACGATATTTATATTGAAAATACTGGAGGAGGTATTTACGGATATACGGTGCCTGAGACTCAAATTGGTTCAGAAAGGTATACAGCTTATACAGTGATCAACAATGATTTTACCGGTTTCTACACAACCGGAATTGATGCAGCGAGAGTAACTGCAGCTCATGAATTTGCACATGCAATTCATTTAGGAAATTATATTAACAGGTTTTTCTCGGGCGATGAGTTTATCTATGAACTCTCAGCTACAGCAATGGAGTATTTTGTATTTAATACTGTTAAAGACTACCTCCAGTACCTGCCTGCATATTTCAGCAATACACAAAACAGTATGGGCGTAAATGGAACAATTGAGGAGTTTGCTCTTGGAATATGGGATATATATCAGAAAAACCGTTTTGGATTTGGCATAATAAGAAAAGAATGGGAGCTGCTTACTCAAATGAGGGCTATGGATGCTATAAACAATGCCATCCAGCAATTCGGCTCATCATTCGGAGTTGAATTGAATAACTTTGGAACTTGGATGTATTTTACGAACTACAGGACTATTCCCGGCCAATATTTTGATGATGCCTCTTACTATCCTCTTGTCAAGTCTATTGCAAGAATAAATTATCAGCCCGATTCAAATATACAACTTGAAACAAGCCCGGCATCAAATAGTTTTATAACAATTACTAATCCTTCGATTAATGATACATTGGTTATAATAATTACAAATTCTGATATTCAGAATGCAATTAATAATACAAATTCATCTTATCCTTTTAGTTTTATTATATACGATCGCCCGGTTAATGGAGCTGTAAAGATAAATGATAATTATTTTATTGAATTTCCTTCAAGTTATGGTGTCAATTGGTCTGCTTCAGAAATACTTAATAATTTAGTTATTCAGGCCGGAAAGAATTCAGCCGGGCAGATAAGCTATTCCTTCCCTTCCCCATTCAGCTATACAAAAGATGCTTTTCTGTATATTCCGGTAACTTCAGGTAACAATTCAAATGTGCAATTTAATGTTTACTCAATTGATATGGACTTGGTTTACTCTTCAAATCAGACATTGAATTATATTAACGGACAGAAAGTAATAAAATGGAACGGGAGAAATGGAAATTACAATAAACTGGCAACCGGGGTCTATATTTATTCTATAAAGTCCGAAAGTTCCCAGGTAACCGGAAAATTTGTAATAATAAATTAACGATAAACTTAGGAAACGTTAGAGATTAATCTAATGCTGTAGATAGCGAGGAAGAACCGCCCCTTCTAAATCACGGTTCTTATCTTTATGATTTGTGCAACACTATAAAATAAAAGGATTGATAAATTCTTTTTTATTATCCATCTTATATAGAATGAATTTTACATCAAATAAATACCGCAAATCGTCTGCCGCGTTATTTTTATCCGCACAAATATTTTTAATCTCGCTTACAACTTTTCACTTCCACAATATAGATATTAAAGCCGGCAACTTTTCATTCAAGGGATTTCAAGAACTGCCTGCGGCAATACCAATCGATTCACCTGACGATACTGCTTATAACTGTTCAGTGCAGCAGTTTTCTACATCTATATATAACCTTTCATTTTCAGATTATTATATCTGCCTCTTCCAAAATAACACCTATTTTGACCTCTCGTATATTTCGGAAAAACCACAGCAGGAATATTTCAACTCTAATTATTTAAGAGCACCTCCCTTCTCCTCTTAATTGAAATAACCCAATAAACAATAAATTTTCAATTTAAAGGAGATATTATGTACTCTCGAATATCATTCTTTATTCTTTTATTTATAAGCATAATAACAGTCAACGCCCAAAATACAGGCAGTACTGTCAATCTTATTAAAGGAAAAGTATTGGATGCAGAGCAGAATGAACCGCTGGTAGGCGTTAATGTTTTCATTAAAGAGTTAAGAAACGGAACAGTGACAAATGAAGATGGAATCTTCGAGTTTGACAATATAAATGAGGGGAATTATTCCATAGCCTTTTCTTATGTGGGTCATAAACCGGTAACGGTTGAAGTCACCGTACCCTCGGAGAATGCACAAAATATAAATGTTAAGCTGGAGGAAACAACAATTAACCTAAGCGAGGTTACCGTTACCGGAAATCCTTTCTTGTCGGAAGCAAAAGATTTATCTCAGACAACGATTGCAATTGATAAGCTGGATCTGATTATAAAAAGCGGGGGCACCGTTGCCGATGCACTGGATTTCCAGCCGGGAGTTGCCATGAGATCCAACGGAATCGCAACAGGCAGGCCTGTAATCCGGGGATTCAGCAATAATAAAGTGCTGATCCTTGAAGACGGATTAAGAATGGGTGATCTTTCAAATGCTTCGGATGATCACAGCGTAACTGATGACGGCAGCGAGGCTGAAAAAATAGAAGTGATTGAAGGCCCTTCAAGCCTGCTCTACGGCAGCAACGCAATAGGGGGCGTGGTCAACATAATTACCGATGCTGTTCCGTCAACTATTCAGAACGGCTTAAGCGGCGAACTTCAGTTAGGAGGAGCCGGGGTGAATAATGAATATCTGGGGAATGCACATGTTAATTACGGAATCGGGAATTTATCGCTTCATGGGAAATTCTCAAAAAGAAAAGGGGAAGATTACAGAATTGGAGGAGGTTCTAAAACTTTCAATTCAGATTTGCAGACTGAAAACGGCTTAGTCGGTGCATCACTTTTATCCGACTGGGGAATGGCAGGAATCAGCTTTGAAGATTTTAACAATGTATACGGCCTTCCGACTACTCCGGCTGCAGATGAGATAGTCTATATAGACATGCACAAAAAGCAATATAAGCTCGCCGCCAATTTCGATAAAATAAAATCGTTTATTACATCCGTCGATGTTAAAGCCGGTTATTTAGACTATACTCACAGCGAAATTTCTAGAGTAACCGGAGAGACCGGTACTAAATTCGGCTTAAAAACCGGGAGCGCCGATATATCTTTTCTCCATCAGCCCTTATCCGCTAATTCTTCGGGTGTTATTGGTTTATACGGATTAGTTCAAAATTATACGGTAACCGGGGATGAAGCTTTAACTCCAAATGCGGATTATTACAATTTTGCCGCCTACTTCCTCGAAAAGTTCAAATGGGAAACATTAAATCTTTCATTCGGATTAAGGTATGAATTAAACCAGGTGAAATTCCCTGATGCAGTACTCACTGATTCTTCTTTCAGCGGCGGGAAAAAGAATTTTAATTCACTTTCGGCTTCTATCGGTCTGGTTTATAATTTAACTGACAACATTTCTTTGTTCACAAATCTGGCAAATGCATTCAGAGCGCCGACAATTGAAGAGCTCTCCTCATATGCAATACATGATGCACTCGCTAGCTTTGATATCGGAAACAGATCTCTAAAAAGAGAGAATTCAACAGGTATTGATTTCGGATTAAGATCTCGGTCAGATAAATACTTCTTCGAAGCAATGGGCTATTACTATAAAGTATTTGATCTGATTTATAGGAGCCCCTTGGATCAATATTTTTCCGAAGAGACGGATACGGTCTCAGGAGAACCGATAGGATTTAATACAAACGGCGATGGTTTTCAGGTTCATCAATACGAGCAGGCAGATGCAATTGTTTATGGACTTGAATCGAAGCTTAATTTTGAAATACTCCCCGCCTGGTCGGGTACTCTTATTTCCGATTATGTAAGGGGAAAGAATCAAACAACAGATGAGAATCTTCCCCAAATACCTCCTTTCAGATTCTCCATCGAAACCAGGTATGCACCCCATCAATATTGGATTGGAGCGGTATGGAAATTGGCATCTGGACAAAATCTTGTAGCACCGAATGAGGAGCGGACACCAGGTTATGGACTTATCAGCATTTACGCCGGATATAAATTCTTTACGGGCAGGTTTGTCCACATTATAGATTTAAAAGCAGACAATTTATTGGATCAGCGGTATAAGGATCATCTATCGGCGATTAAAGATTTTACTTATATGCCGGGACGAAATATAACTCTCGGGTATAAGTTTGTTTTTTAAATATAAGAATAGGAATAATGCCGGATACGGGATGCCGGATACGGGATAATGAATATGAGATGCGGATATTGAATTCTTGATGCTGTCTAATGTGATTCCATCGATAGCCGGGAGTTTTAATGAACAGGACGATGATAAGGTCTAAGTAAGATTTACTTTTTGGGTGGATGCATGAACGCATGAATAGCTTTATGATTCAGAAAGCATGATTACGGTGATGCATTATTGTATAGATGCATGATTCGATCGCATGGATGATGCTGTTAATTATGACATCCGATTAACCATTTGCAGCTAAGTTGCGTATAGGATAAGTGAGTGAATGATTTTGAGAAGCGCTGTTTGTCGGTTTTATCGGAACAATATATCCGTGATTCTTATTTCAATATTTTGGAAAGCTGTCTCCTTTTTGCATTCAGGATCATTTGCTGAATTATCTTAACTTCCTTTAATCCCTTGGAATTACGCAGCGGTCCCGATAAAAAATCTTCTTCACCCAAGAAGATTGTTATTACAGGATATTGCTCATTGCCGATATACTCGCCGGAAAAAGGGAGCAATATTTTCTTTAACATGAATGATCCGAATTCTTCGGAATTGAAAATACGCTTCTCTTTATATTCGATCTCAATTCCGCTTTCATTGTTAATTATACCTATTATCCTGGAACTATCGACTTTGACTTTAAGCATATCATCTGCCGTTAAAAATAAAGAGTCTATAATGTTCTGAATTTCTTTAAGGCTGATGTATTTATCATTTATTTCAAACTTCTTACCTTTTTCAAAGTAAATTATTTGTATCTCTTTATCCTGTTCTTTACATCCAGATAATACAAATAAGAGCAATAAGATTTTAATCATGCCGGAGCTTTATAAAGAGGCTGCTCATGCAGCCCCGGTTTAGGAGAAAATTATTTAATTGAAATATCGTCAAGAATAATAGCCGTATCATAAATACTATCGCCTACATCTCCTGCCAGGATTGTAAGTGTGATTCTTTTGCCGCGGTAGGCGGAAACATCAAACGTGCTTGTCTGCCACCCGGTCATATATACTCCTCCCCGGTCAAATGAGATACCGGGAGAAACATCAATCAAATTACCGGCTATAAATGTAGAATCATCGGGATGAGAAGCTCCGAAATCTGATGCGATTCCGTCAATGGTCTTGTCTATCAACTCAGTTTCTACGCCATCCTTAGTTTTTATAATAACTCTGAAATAATCCTGGTACTGCGATCCGATGAACTCAAGGAACTCTTCTGACAGGAAGTTCCATTTAATTGTTAAAGTGGATTCTGTGTTTTTTACAGTGAATGTTTGAAAGATTTTGCCGGTGGCTGTTGTAAAACCCAGCCCTGTAGAAATAATACCCATATAAAAACCACCGGCCGGGTTTTGTGTACCTAATTTGCTGATTACTCTTCCGTCGCCGTCTTTAGTCCAGCCGTCAAGTTTTCCGAATTCGAAATCACCATTAATTAAATCATCCGGATACCTTATATCATTCTCACCTTTCAATTCGAATGTGGCATTCGGTGCAACCGGATCGGTCCCGGAAATAAATGCCTCCCCGGTATTCTTCAGATCATTTGCCAATCTTTTCACAACAGAATCCGCACGTTCAGAGCAGAAAGTTGTGTTGACCACTTTATTGAACCCGTAATAAGTTTTAACACCACTGCTTTTAAATGCTTCATAAAGGCTGTCGGTCATGGAACTTTCGCACGAACCGTTATATACAACGCTATTGGGAAACTTACCCGGGAGACCGGAAAAGAAAGGATACCGTACTGCATAAACATTTTCACTTTTAACTAATGCAGCACTTTTAGAGATAACCATATTTTCCCAAATGGCTAATTTACCTGCTTTGAGCATTATCTTATATTTAGTTTTATATGAATCATTCAATGTATCAGCTATTTCGCCTGTACTTAATTCTTTACCCTCGGCACCGTGAGTATCGAAAATAATCAATCCATATTGAGTAATATTTTCGAGTACGTTTATATTTGCTTCTTGATTTACAGAAGCAGTGATATTAAACTGAAATTCGGAACTGTTTAAAATTGCCTCTATTGATGGACGCATATCCTTTTTGAATGCAGCTTCAAAGGGAGCATAAATTAATACATTCCTGTTCCCTATTAGTTTCGGATCGAGATCCGCATAATTTATCTGCGCCTTTGTTAATGCTTTTGAGTAGAGTCCAATTCCTCCTGTAGTCTGTTTTTTCAGAGGTAATGCCTTGATCTTATTTCTTGATGTATCGGGAATAAATCCCCCTTTTGTATCAATCTCTCCGAAATCATCGGCAACGGATATAATCACACCCCCATACAAACCGTTTTTATACTTAATCAGAATGCTCGTAGTACCATCATTGGCTACGGACTCAACAGTGCTCTGGGTCTTGAGCCAGTTAACTGTAGCATCGACGGCATTACGTATGTTATCCGCACTGCCCTGCAAATTTTGTAAAAGCTGCTGTTTAGCATTCTCCTGGGTAATATCTACGGCATTAAATTCTTCTCCGGTCAGATCTGAATAAACAGTCAATGTAACTGTTCCGGAAGATTGATCTGAGCCGCTCTTAAGCCTGGCAAATGCTTTTAAATAAACTGTTCCGGATCCAGCTTCATGTAGGACTATAATACCGCTGAATATATTGTCTCCTAATATTTCATCACCATTAATGAGCAAGCCGTTATCCAGCAATACGCCTATCCTCTTAATCTGCTGACCATTTTGATCAACTTTATAGATTACGGCGGAATCGGATAAAGATACGGCCGGAGGAACGGAAAGCTTGATTGTCAGCTTATTATCTGTACCAGTTAGAATTCCGTCCGGCATAATAGTCAATTCGCCTATTGATGTTTCTTCAGTAGGACCGACAGATGTGTTTTCTTTTTTACATGATTGGAAAAGAAATGAGGTAAGTATTATGCCTACTAAAAGAAAATAGTTACTATTTCTCATAGTATACCCCAAAATATTATTTTATTTGATGATAAATCTTATAAAAAAGAAATCCTATAGTCAATCGATTGATCCCGGAAAAACGTATCGCGGGAAAGAATAAAATGATGAATTAATTTTCGGAATTCGGAGCGCTTATAGCGAATTTGAGTGAAAAACTATTGTAGTTAGTTCTCGGCCAAAATGATCTTGCTGCTTTCCGGATATAATTATTTTCCTACCTCAGCAGCTTTTCAATAAAATACCTTTATTTCCTTTAAATTTTTCTGCTCAATATCTCTTCTGCATGTATTATTTGTTCTCTATTGATTTGCTTGGAATTATTGAGCTTCAAAATGGATGAATAATAAAATTTTGCTTTCTCCATATTTCCTGCAAGTTCAGCGGATTTCCCAGCTCCAAAGAGAGAATTAAAGCGGTTAGGCGATTTCTCCAGTGAGAGCTCATATTCCTTTAATGCATTTGCAGGCTCATTCATTTCCAAATACAGATCACCCAGCATTTCACGCGCTGGAAGCAGAGGTCCCGGGGTTACCGGATTCTTCTCGGTTTTATCTTCCAAATCGGAAGCTTTGATCATTGTCTGCAGAGATTGCTCCTTTTCACCGCGGGCAAATAATTCCCATGCTTTCACTGCCGTTTTCTGTATTTCGATTTGATCTATCCAGTATTTGTCGGCCTCACCGTTTTGAAAGCCGTTCTGCAGGTCTTCCAGCTTTTCATATGCCTGCAGTGCGGCATCCGGATTGCCGCTTCTTCCTGCTCCGATTCCATTTGTAAAATAAATCAAAGCTTCATACTGCGGAAATTTCTTCCATGGAAAATCGGTATGGCCTGTGGGCCTAGTGATTTCTGCCTGCTTCCAGTCATGATACTCAAGTGCAATACGTCCCGGGATACCGGCTAAAGCGTATGCTGTAACAGGCGAAGGTTCAAAAGGCTGATTCAGAGAATTAATTATGGCAGCGACCTCTTTTGCTTTATCATATTCCGATTTCTGAAGCCTGGCATATACTAGATAATCCAAGGCATGAAAATACTGCCCCGAAATCTGCCCGTCAACGGGAATCTTTATAGCTGCCGCAGCGGATCGTAAATTTAAATCTATTGACTCATCCCAATACCCCAGTCTTGTAAAGATGTGAGTAGGCATATGGAGAGCGTGCGGAATTTCAGGAGCAATTTTATAATAATTTCTTGCCACCCTCAATGCATTCATTGCAAGCGGCGGTACATCATAAGCATGAATAGCATAATGGAATGCTCCCGGGTGATCGGGAATCTTTTCCAAAATTTTTTCGCATATAGCTCCTGCTTCGCGCTGCACCTTGTATGATTTATCATTAGGGGAAACAACTGACAGCATTGACAAGACCGAGAAAAGTTTTGCTTCCACATCTTCCGGCAATTCTTTAGCGGCAAGCTGCCATCCGCCATTAAAAGCTAATAATCTTTCAGGTTCTTTCTTACTTAACCCATCCTTAAAATAAGCAGCAATTGCTCTACCGTAAAGCTTCTCCTTTTTGGTTCTCGCCAGGTTCAATGCCTTCTGTGAAATTATGTATCCTTTGTTTAATTCTTTTTCGCTGGGAATATCCGGCCAGAGAGGATGCACAATAGTCATTGTTTTTCCCCAGTAGCCCCAAAAGCAGTCGGGGTCCGATTCAATTACCTTATCGAAAGTATGTTCGGCATCCTCATAAGTCATGTGATGAATTAATGCAATACCGAATGAAATCAATGTATCAAGCTTGGGGCTGCAGCCATCGGAGAATGTAACCGTACCGCATAATGTCTCAGGTGTAAGATAATCGAGCTCGGCTGATTCAGTTGTTTTTTGATTGGAACAT
Source organism: Ignavibacteriaceae bacterium (assembly GCA_035542335.1). Lineage (GTDB taxonomy): Bacteria > Bacteroidota > Ignavibacteria > Ignavibacteriales > Ignavibacteriaceae > DATKLQ01. The sequence continues at coordinate 11,380 of DATKLQ010000445.1, forward strand.
GAAATGAAAAGAAGGTTTGAAAGAATCAGAATGATAAAAATTGATATATAGTAATACCGGCCGCCGTCAATGCTCCTGAACGCTGCTTTAAACATATGACTTATCCTTTATAATATTTTTAAGGGAAATTAATAAACGAATTCTTATCTGTTTAATATTATCTTCAATGAGCTTAATACTAACTATCTTCAAAAACCGGAGAGAGAGGGTTGGGTATGTTTAATTGCACTACCAAGATAATAATATTATAGGAAATGTAAAATGATTGAGGAGATTGATAAAGGAGGAATCAGGAGAAAGGAGATGTTAGGAGTAGTCAGGAGACAAGAGACGGAAGACAGAATAAATTAAAAAATTTAAAGGCCTGTCCCGCCGCAATAAGATGCAGGCGGATTAAAAAATTAAAATATTAAAAGTTTTTAATGAGTCTTTCCAATCCGACTCTGCCAAAGCAGGCAATGATTTAATTATTCCAGTATAGTATTCCCAAACTAAATATTCTTCGTCAACTTTTGACTGAGGACTCGCTTTGTCATTAGTCAATAGTCATGAGTCATTTTAACCCAGCACTTTTACGAAAGTGACTAGTGAACATTTTCCATTTACCATTTACCATTTTCCATCTCACTGTTCATTGTTAATTTTTTAAAATAAACTTGACAATCAATTATAGTTGGATTAAGTTAGCTCCATTAAAATAGTGGGATTTTTACTTCTGCATCGCCTTTCTTTACGTTAGCATCTTCATAAAAAATCACACTCATATTGTGCTGATGCTTAATACATTTGCCAGGGGATGATTTAGCCTTTCGAATCTGTGATTTAATTTTATTCAATGCAATATCAAAAGGGAAACTCCCGCATAAGGGTGCGGTATATTAAATCACTATCAAAAAAAGGAGGAGTATAATGAAAACATACGCACTGCTCGTTGTTTCATTATTCATTTTCAGTTCTATTTCATTTTCTCAAATTCAGCTAATGAGTTCCGGATATTCTCAGGATTTTAATACTTTGAGTGATACCGGATCTTCCACTCAGCTGCCTGGAGGCTGGTATTTGCTTGAAACCGGCACAAATGCCGATGGCAAGTATAATGCAAGCACCGGGAGCACCACGGGCGGCAATACTTATAGTTTCGGCTCATCAGGCAGCAGCGAGAGAGCGCTTGGAAGCATACGTTCAGGTTCGCTCATTCCATTTTTCGGGATAAATCTTTTAAATAATACCGGTGATATTATTTCCGCTCTTCATATTTCATACACCGGTGAACAATGGAGGGTGGGTGCTAATAGGCCTGCAGCGGACAGATTAGATTTTCAGTACAGCTTAAATGCTTCAAATTTGTCTGACGGAGACTGGATGGACGTCGATCAGCTAGATTTTTATAGTCCTAAAATTAATTCTTCAACCGGCGCTTTAGACGGTAATTTACCTGAAAACCAAAATGAGATTACTTATACAATTACGGGATTGTCTATCTCTTCCGGCGGTACATTCTGGCTGAAATGGTCGGATCCGGACGCATCAGGGAATGATGACGGTTTAGCCATCGATGATTTTTCCGTAGATCTAACCACTCCTCCGGTTATATTTTCAATAGTACCTTCTTCGTTAAACTTTGGTACGGTTGATATTGGAAATTCAAGTTCACTTTCTGTTTCTGTTGAAAATCAAGGAACAAGAGATAATTTGTTAATTTCAAATATTGAATCCTCAAACCCGGTATTTACCTTTTCAGCAGCCGCATTTCCTATTTCCATACCTCCGGGCGATTCCCAATCATTCAATATCACCTTTACGCCGGTTACTGCAGGAGCTGTAAACGGGACGATAAATTTTACACATAATGCCGAAGGTTCCTATTATTCCTTACCCGTAAGCGGAACCGGACGGGCACCGGCTCAAGGCGGCATCCTGAGATTTAAATCTGCTTTAAGAGATTTAACCGAAGGTACAATTAATTACCGGGATACAATTGTGCTAAGCGCGTATTCCGGACGTCCTTTAAAAGCAATGCAGTTTAATCTTCTTGCCGGCAGATCTATTGGAGGATTAAAGTTGACATCTGTCTCCAGAGGTAATGCCGTCCCGGCTGATCTTTTTAACTTCAGCTATGAGATATATCCCGGCACTTTACTTTCCGACAGTTCTTCAATTGATACCGTAAGAGTAGTTATTCTCGGCAACGGTACAAATGTAATTAATCCTGGTGCCGGAAATCAGGACATAATGTATTTCACTTATAATACGGTGAATATTTCAGTAGATTCGCTCCGAACATTTAACGGATTAACAGGGGTTAAGGGGGCAACATCGGCACCGGTTGCCGATGCAAATTTATCTGCCGGGGCAGATGAAATAATTAATATCTCTGTCCTGCCTCCTGAAAAAAAATTCGGCGATATAAACCTTGATGACCATGTCGATATACTTGATATACTTTTAATGATTGACTGCATCCTCGGCAGAGAGGCGCTTAGCACCGATCAATTCATTAAAGGCGATATATTTCCCTGGACTATAGGCGAAGCTGCTCCTGCAGGTGATGGAATTATCGATGTCCTAGATCTTGCATTGCTCCATAACATAGTTCTTACAGGTGTATATCCCGATGATATGCCTGTTCCAAGAATCATAATGCCCCCGATTATTGCTGCCGGAGCAGGAGTACATAATGAAGCAGATAAAGCTAAAACTAAGGTAATCTTTAATTTTTCCCGGGAAGGAATATCAATTAGCCTGGAATCCGTAAAAAAAATAAAAGGATTGCAGGCAGAACTAGCCAACCTGGGATCATTAATTCCGGAAAACACGGCTGCGGCATCTTCATTTAGTAAGACAGATTATTATCAGAATAATTCTTTTCTAAGATTACTAGCCTATGATGATAAATCAAATGCATTAGATCCCGGCAGCCATTTAGCCGCATCGATCCCGTTTTCATTAATCAATCCAGAAAAATTGACTGTAGAAAATATTATAGTAGCCGATGAGATGAACAGATCTGTACCGGATGTAGAAATAGAGATTCAATACAAAAATCCGGATATCCCGCTTAATTACACATTAAGCCAAAATTATCCGAATCCCTTTAATCCGGGCACAACAATTCGTTTCAGTATTGCGGAAGCAGCCAACACCTCCTTGAAGATATTTAATATCCTCGGCCAGGAAGT
>DATKLQ010000446.1:0-7773 GCA_035542335.1 Ignavibacteriaceae bacterium
GATATGGAAGGAGAAACAAAGATTAAATCCGTGAGAAGGGCGCATGCAAGGATGAATGAATGAATGTATGAATGTATGAATGTATGAATGTATGAATGTAAGTAACTCATATAGAATCTGTTTTAAAAGCATGAAATTAGTCGCCGTTTATTTCTTATTTTTTTCAGTATCTGTTTTATCTCAGGATTATATCTTCTTTACGGATAGTCCCAACAGCATTTATTATGATCCGAGTTTCGGATTTTATAATTCGCCGAGCGTTCTTGCCCTAGCAAATGAAACAAAATTCCCGGTTGATACGGCGATTAAGTATTCCGGGGCAAATTCTCTGAGGCTGAGATGGAAATCTGTTTCGGGAGGGGATTGGGGGATGGCGGTTGCAGAAACCGGCTGGGTTGCTCATGATGTCAATCTCAAAGATTCGATTACATTCTATGCCTACACTTCGTCTTCCCTGGATTCTTCCGGACTTCCCTCTATTTTTATTGAAGATATTTCGAATAATAAATCTCCCAAGCAAAAACTAAGCGGCTTCCTTAAAGTGCTTACTAAAAACTCCTGGATTAGAGTTTCAATTCCCCTTTTGCCATTTAAAAACAACCATGGTTCTGCCGATCTTACCAAGATAAAAACTATATACTTTGGCCAGGATAATGCAGATAATATCCTTCATACAATTTACCTTGATGAAATACGGATGATTTCTGCCGGGGATACGGATACAACCCCGCCTGCAATACCTTTAAATCTTACCGCGACGGGTTACACAATTAATATTTTCCTTAAGTGGACGGCAAATACCGATTCCGATTTAGCGGGCTATAGAATTTACCGGTCCGGTGGAAGCAGTTATGAAATGATCGGCTCAGCCTCGAAGAATTCAAAAACATTTAGTGACTTTGTTGGAGTACCACCCAAAACCTTCAGCTATAAAATTTCTGCATTCGATTTAAAAGGAAATGAATCTGCATTAAGTAATGAAGCATCAGCAACCACTATCTCGGCTCCGGACAGTGTTTTGCTCGATTCGGTCCAGCATGCAACTTTCAAATATTTCTGGGATTATGCACACCCCGTTTCAGGCTTAAGCCGGGAGCGGTTAGGTTCAGGAGATATCTGTGCAATCGGAGGTACCGGATTCGGTATAATGGCGATACTGGTCGGCATTGAGAGGGGATTTATAACAAGGGATCAAGCGGTAACTAGAATGCTGAAAATTTTAAATTTCCTCTCCGGTACTGCAGATAAATTTCACGGTGCATTCCCGCATTGGATTAACGGAGCAACCGGAAAGGTTATTCCATTCAGTACCAAAGATGACGGCGGAGATCTCGTTGAAACAGCTTATTTAATCCAGGGGCTGCTCACCGCACGTCAATATTTTAATCTCAGCAATTCCCAGGAAGAAGAAATCAGGGATCTGATTACCTCAATTTGGGAAGGGGTAGAATGGGATTGGTACCGAAGAGATTCTAACAATAATTTCCTTTACTGGCATTGGTCGCCCGATTTCCAATGGGAGATGAATTTCCCCATAATTGGCTATAACGAAACAATGATTACTTATCTTCTGGCCGTTGCTTCTCCTACTCACCCGGTGCCTGCTTCATTATATCATGAAGGCTGGGCAGGCAGCGGCTACGAAAACGGCAAAACATTTTATGGGATTAAGCTGGATGTAGGACCTGATTACGGGGGACCTCTCTTCTTTGCCCACTATTCTTTCCTCGGTTTCGATCCCCGGAATAAAAAGGATGCCTATACTGATTATTTTGTTAATAATAGAAACATTACTTTAATTAACCGGGCGCATTGCATTGAAAACCCGGGAAAATTTTTAGGGTACGATTCGGATACCTGGGGATTAACCGCAAGCGACAGCCCGCCGCCTGTTTATTACATGGCACATCAGCCTACCGACGATAACGGGACTATCTCCCCAACAGCGGCACTCTCCTCATTCCCTTATACACCTAAAGAATCCATGGATGCCTTAAAAAGCTTTTTCTACGAATACGGCTCAAATCTTTGGGGTACTTACGGGTTTAAAGACGCATTTAATTTAACACAGGGATGGTATGCCGATAGTTATATTGCCATTGACCAGGGTCCGATAATTATTATGATTGAGAATTACAGGTCTCAGCTCCTCTGGAATAATTTTATGGCTAACCCGGAAATTCAGCCGATGATGGATGCGATCGGATTTAGGTATGATTCTACTGCCGTGAAGGTTAAGGAAGAGACTGAGGAAAAACCTTTATCATTTGAACTGTACGATAATTATCCCAATCCGTTTAATCCTTCGACGAATTTCGGGTTTCGAATTGGGGAATTAGGATTTGTTTCACTCAAAATTTATGATATCTTAGGAAATGAAGTTGCAACCGTTGTCAACGAAGAATTATCTCCGGGCGAATACCATTTCCCATTTTCCATTTCTAATTTACCTTTATCGAGCGGAGTTTATTTTTATACTCTTCATTCAGGCAGCTTTACCAAAACAAAAAAATTTATGATTTTAAAGTAATATCTAATTAAAAAGATCTTTCTGTATCATTATTGAAAAAAGAAATTTTTAAAGAAGAGGAACAACCAGCAAATATCCAATAATAATAATTAATCCCGCATCTTATGAAAACAATTCTGATCTTTTTATTCTTTATATCAAAATTAGCGTTTTCTCAATATAAGCCTTCTGAAGATGATCGGAGATTTCTTGATACTCTCCAGTACAGGTCCTTCCTCTATTTTTTAAATGAAATAAATCCTGTGAATGGATTGGTAAAAGACCGCAGCCAGAAAAATTCCGCGGCATCTATTGCGGCAGTCGGCTGGGGAGTCGTGGTTTGGGCAATCGGCACAGAGCATAACTGGATTACAAGAGAGAAGGCAGCCGGATTGACTTTAAATCTCTTAAAATTATTAGCTGGTTCCGAACAAAGCACTGAACCTGATGCGACCGGCTATAAAGGATTTTACTATCATTTTTTAAATATGGAGACAGGCAAGCGGGAATGGAACAGCGAACTCTCCACAATAGATACTGCATGGCTCCTGGCCGGAATCCGTTTTGCCGTACAGTATTATAACGGTAATTCTGAAATCGAAAAGCAAATTAGAGAGTTAGGGAATAAGATAACCGAAAGAGTAGACTGGGATTGGATGATAATAAAAAATTCCAGGAATAAAAATCATGAAGGCTTAATCTCTATGGCCTGGAGCCCCGACGAGGATATGCCGATTGATTACGGATGGTTCGGCTATACCGAGGCTTTATATCTTTATATACTCGCTGCCGGAACAAATCTTTCCGATCCGGTTAAGGTGTACAAACAATGGCTTTCCGGGTATGAATGGAAAGAGCCATATGAAGGATTAGCGCATGTAATTTTCCCGCCTTTATTCGGGCACCAATTTACCGGGATGTTCATTGATCTCAGGGGTTTGCAGGATGAGTATATGAGAAAAAAGGATATAGACTACTTCGAAAATTCCCAGAGGGCGACATTAACAAACAGGCTTTATTGTATTCAAAATCCTAAAAGCTGGAAAGGTTATGACTCTCTTACCTGGGGAATCAGCGCATGCGACGGCCCCGGAGAATCCTACAATAAAAACGGAACTGAATTTTTTGGCTATGCAGGAAGAGGAGCCAGCGGACCCGATAATAGTCTGCATGAGGATGGAACCATTACTCCCGAAGCCGCAGGCGGTTCAATTCCTTTCGCTCCGGAAGTGTGCATCCCGGCATTAAAAAATATTTATGAGAAATATGGGAAGCAACTCTGGGGGAAATACGGATTTAAAGATGCTTTTAATCTTACCGCTGAGTGGTACGATCCCGATTACCTTGGACTTGACGAGGGACCTATTGTGATTATGATTGAGAATTACAGAACGGGTTTGATCTGGGAGTATTCTATGAAAGATCCGGTTATAAGCAGAGGATTAGAGAGGCTTGGATTTACAAGGAGCCAATAGCATTAGTCATTAGACCGGGAATTTCGCAGTCATTTATAGTCGTTTGTAATGATTTGTCGTTGCAAAGATTTGAGAGCAAAGGGTATAGCCGTCGTAAATCAAAATTTATAAATCGGAAATCGGAAATCATAAATCGAAAATCGTAAATTAGTATTCATGCAATCATGCAATGTTTATGTGATGATTTTTATTCAATATCGAACCTGCTGACTAAATGGGTATAAGTAAATCTTTCATAATAATATTTTTTCTTATATCAGGATCCGTGAAGTCTCTTTCCCAAGTCCTGGATGAGTTCAATTCAACTCAAGATTGGAAAATATTTAAAGCTGATGGTGTAAATATCAAGACTTCAATAGTCCGGGGATTTAAGGGTAATGCTGTTAAGCTTGAATATGATTTTACACTTGGAACCGGCTACGGGGGAATTCAGAAAAAAATTCTTCTTGATCTGTCTGAAAATTTTCAATTTACTTTTTATCTTAAAGCCGAATCTCCCGATAATAATCTTGAATTCAAGCTGCTCGACAGCACCGGCGAAAACGTCTGGTGGGTAAATAACAAAAATTATAAATTTCCGACGGAATGGACAAAAATAAAAATAAAAAAACGGCATATAAATTTCGCCTGGGGGCCGGCTGAAGACAAATCATTAAAAAAAATAGACAGGATTGAATTTACCGTTGCTTCCTATGTAGGCGGAAAAGGAGCAGTTTATATCGATGATCTTCAGTTTGAAAAGCTCCCGCCGGAAGATAATTCTCCCATTGAATTTTCACCTTCGGCTTCTTCATTATCGGGTGAATCGGTATCGCTTAAAAAAATAAATGACGGCAAAGTCGATACGGAATGGAAAAGCAGTAAAAAAGGAGTGGAGGATATTTTTCTTTTTATGGGAAAAAAAAGAGAACTCGGCGGAATTGTTATCGATTGGGATGAGAAAGACTATGCAAAAGACTTTGATGTATATCTTTCGGAGCAGAAATACGCCTCCGCAAGCGGGAATTCACCCGATACCGCTCAAGATTGGACAAAAGTTTATTCGGTCAGAGGAGCATTGGGAAACCGGAGTTATATCAGGCTGAATGAAGAGGATGCAGCAAGTATTAAGGTTGAGCTTTTAAAAAGCAGCAGGGGAAATGGATATGGAATCAAAGAAGTAAGTCTGAAAAATGTAGATTATTCATTAGATCTGAATAGATTTCTTATAAACATAGCGGAAGATCATCAAAGGGGATATTATCCCAGGTATTTTAACGAAGAGGGAACATTCTGGACAATAACCGGGGTTAATTCGGATCCGAAAGAAGCTTTAATCAATGAAGACGGCATGGTTGAAGTCGATAAAAAGCAGTTTTCAATTGAGCCTTTCATTTTTATGAATGAAAAATTAATTACCTGGAACGACGTTGAAAAAGAGCAGTCATTGGAAAGAAATTATCTTCCTGTTCCTTCGGTCTTATGGAAATACGGCGGATTGAATCTCCGGGTAAAAGTTTTCTCTGCAGGAGAAACAAATTTACCTCGGCATGCTGAAGACATGACAGGTAAGAATTCAACGCTTTATTTAATTTATACTTTAAAGAATAATTCAACTGAAAGGAAGGATGGGAACTTCTATCTTGCGGTAAGACCTTTCCAGGTAAATCCCTATTACCAATGGCTGAATGTTACAGGAGGTGCTGCACGAATATCTTCGATAAAATATCTCAGCGGGAAAGTTTTTGTTAATGATGATAAAGTCATTATACCTGTTACAAAAGAAAATAATTTTGGAGCCGAGGCTTTTGACCAGGGTGATATAACTTCTTTCATCTCAAAAAATAAAATGCCGGATTCAATTGGCATTACGGATAAGACAGGTCTAGCCGGAGGGTGTCTGGCTTATGCTTTTGATCTAAAGAGCGGAGAAGAAAAAGAAATTTATGTGGCGGTGCCGTTTTATAAAAGCGAAGCGGGCAATGAAAATCTTAACAAAATATTTATTGACAGTTTGCTTAGTGCAACGATTAATTTTTGGGAAAATAAAACCAATCATATAAAATTTAATCTGCCGGTGTCTGCAGATAAAATTATTAATACATACAAATCAAACCTGGCTTATATACTAATTAACCGTGATAAAGCCGGAATTCAGCCGGGTTCCCGCTCATACGAAAGATCATGGATTAGGGACGGGGCACTGACTTCCTCCGCACTTTTAAAATCCGGGATTGTCGATGAAGTTAAAGAATTTATCGACTGGTATTCTTCTTATCAATATGAAAACGGGAAAGTTCCATGTGTTGTCGATTCGAGAGGACCAGACCCTGTTCCGGAGAATGACAGCCACGGCGAATTGATATTTTTGATCAAGCAGTTTTTTAATTTTACAAAGGATACTTCCTATCTTGCTTCCAAAAACGAAAATGTAATTAAGGCGGTGAATTATTTAAGAGAGCTTATCTCTCAAAGATCGACAGGCAGCTACATGGATATTGATTCTTTAAAAGCTTTTTACGGAATTTTACCCGAATCGATCAGTCATGAGGGTTATTCCGCAAAGCCGATGCATTCATACTGGGATGATTTTTTTGCCATGAAAGGACTGAAGGATGCCGTTGAAATTCAAAGAATACTCGGCGATGAGAAAAATTATAAATCATTTTTAAATACAAGAGACGAATTCAAAAAGAATCTGTATAATTCCCTCAGGCTGGCAATTGAGAAGAAAAAAATAGATTATATCCCGGGTTGTGTTGAGCTTGGAGATTTCGATGCAGCCTCGACAACAATAGCTATTGATCCCTGCAATGAGCTTAAAAACCTGCCTGAGCCTTACTGCAGGAATACATTTGAAAAATATTATAGTTTTTTTGAGAAAAGAAAAAACCCTTCAACAGAATGGGATGCTTACACACCGTACGAAGTACGCACTATCGGTTCTTTTATTTTCTTAAATGAAAAGGAAAAAGCGCATTCGCTCATCGATTATTTTTTAAAGGATCAAAGACCTGCGGGGTGGAACCACTGGGCGGAAGTCGTTTGGAAGAACCCCCGGACGCCGAAGTACATCGGAGACATGCCGCATACCTGGGTAGGTTCGGATTTTATCAATGCCGTAAGAGCAATGTTCGTATATGAGAATGAATATGATTCATCCCTGGTAATTGGTGCGGGGCTTTACCAGGATTGGATTGATAGTCCGGACGGCATGTCAGTTGAAAATATGCCGACGCATTACGGCACGCTTTCCTACCTAATTAAAAAAGATAAAGAAAAATATTTATTGAAAATTTACGGTAAAATGGATCTTCCTCCCGGCGGAATCATTTTAAAGAATTTTAATGAAACCAATTTACCTGAAAAAATTCTGGTTAATGGCAAAACCATAAATGAATTTAACGGCAGCGGGATTATTATTAAAGAATTTCCTGCAAATGTAGAAGTTTTTTACTGATATTTTACTTGCATGCCCGAAGAGCCGGCTTCGACCATAATTGTTACGAGGGCAAGTGTAGTTTTTTGATAAATAAAAAAAAGTGGATGAAGCCGGCGCTTAGTTCTGCAAAAAGGGAAATTAAATTATGAAAATTCCTCCGCAAAAATTAATATCACTTAACGGTAAATGGATGTTTATTCCTGATAAGCAGGAAAAGCTTTCTTATAACGATGTAAAGAAAACCATTTTCTCCGGCAAACTTTCAGAAATGAATATACCTGCTAATTGGCAGCTCGGCGGATTAAATAATTTTAACGGGTCCGTCTGGTTCATCAAAAAATTTAATGCAGATAAAATATATGCTGAAT